>CACOLU010000001.1 GCA_902628045.1 uncultured Candidatus Actinomarina sp.
CCGTTTCTTACAGAGACTCTTACAAGTGCTTTTGTGCCACCGACACCAAATACACCACCTTCTGGTTCTCGAAGTATATTTATATTTGCTTGAGTTGCATCTTCTAAATTTAATTCGTTTAGACCTGCTTTTATTGCATCATCAATCGATCTGGCTTCAACTTCAACCCATTTGTTATTTGCCACTATTTTCTCCTTCTTTTTTTGCGGTTTTTTCGAGGATCTTCTTGAATTGGATTTGACTGTGAATCTTCATTATCTTCCTCATTTTTATCTTCTTTTTTAACCTCTTCACGGTCGTCTAACTTAACAATTAAAGCCTGTTGACCAATTCGAAATATATTTCCAGTTAAAAAGTAAACAACAAGTCCAGTAGGTAATGTCCAAGATATAAATCCAAAAAATATTGGCATTACTTTGCCCACCATTTGCATTTGTTGGGCCTGAGGATTGTCGCTTTTACCTGTTTTTTTTTGTAATTTGTTGTTGTTGATATAAAGCTGTCAAAATAACAAATAGTATCAGTATTAAATATGGAACTCTATCAACCCAACCCGCTACCTCTGAGGGTGGAATTTGAAGGTCCATATTAAAAAATGTAAGACTTGTGCTTACTTCAAGATCTTTAAAAAGAACGGAAGTTGAAGGAATAAAGCTTAGAGGCTCTCTTAAAACCCTAAACAAAGCAAACCATATCGGCATCTGAATGATTAGAGGAAGTATACACCCAAGGGGGTTGATTCCTTTTTCTTTATACATTGCTGCCATGGCTTTGTTTAATTCTTCTTTGTTGTCCTTGTATTGTTTTTGAAGTTTTTTAATATCTGATTGTGCATCTTGCATTCTTTTAGTAGATCTAGTTTGTCGAAGTGTAAGGGGAAAAATTATAACATTAATAATTACAGTTAAAATTGCTATTGCAAACCCATATGAAAGCGTAAAATCATAAACATAGGAGAGTAAAAACCCAATTGCGAGTGCGAATGGTTCTAATATTGCCAATTTTTACCAAATTTCTTATATAATGGATTACAAATTGCTATTCTTTTTAAAACAACAGGCGTAGTTTTAGACAAACCTTTTTTCTCAAGACTTTCAGTTATTACCTGAGAACAGGTTGGGTGGTATAAACAATTACCATTACCTAGCCCAAGGTAGGAAAGTAAAGATCTGCAAACCTGGTATAAAACCGTTACAATTTTCATTTTTTTGTATTAAAGCAGTGGATGTCTAGTTAATATATTTTGAATTTCAATTAATTTGAGCTGTGGTGCATTTGCACTTCCCTCAATTAAAATATCTAAGTTTAACTCTGTTTCTAAACCCCCGACTGCTTCTTTAATCCTTCTTTTAAATCTATTCCTGTTTACAGCGTTAGCGTATCTACTAGAAATGCTGATACCAAGTCTGTTTGTACCAACAGTATTTTCTTTTACAAAAACTTTTACGCCTTTATCTGCAAAGCAGAACTCTTCTTTTCTTAGGTTCTCAAAATGATTTTTTTTGTTTAGTGCAGTAAATTTCACTAAAAACCTAGGCAGAAATAATTTTACGACCTTTTTTTCTTCTTCTTTTCAGAATTTCGCGACCAGCTCTTGTTCGCATCCTTGATCTAAAACCGTGTTTTCTACTTCTTTTTCTATTACTAGGTTGATAAGTTCTTTTCATTTTTAACCTTTTAATAACAATAAATGAATAGAGTATTTAAACAAACCAAAATTATTTTTTAATTTTATGTGTTCGCGAAAACATTTTTAAACTCGCGAAAAACAAACTAACTAGGATTCTATAAACATATGTGATTGTTAGTTATTTGATAGTTTTAAACATATAATCCTCAATAAACACTGGGTTTCTTTGAATTATTGATAGACCTTGTGAAAAATTAATATGTTTTTCACACTCTATGAAATTTCCACACTCTCGTTTAGGTTTAATGAAGTTGTAAGCGGAGTTATGAATAATAAGGTTGACGAATTTCTGTCTTCTTTAAATAATGAGATAGAAAACAAAACAGATAAATATTGGTTAGAACAAGTTGTCTTCGAAATTGGGGATGATCAAAACTTAAACATCATTATTAACTCAGAGTTTATTAAAAACTCAATTGAAAAAAAGGTTTTGAATACCATAAAAAGAGTTTATAAAAACATAAATAAGTTTGGTGATTGTGTTTTTATTCTTGATAAGACCGTATCTATCCCCTCTAACGAATTTGAGATTACAGAGGAAGCTCGGGATGTAGAAGATAGACCTGTTCAGGAACAACCTACCTATGAGCTGGAAGTTTTTAATGAATTGTTTGTTGGAAGTTGTAACAACCTTGCAATAACTGCTGCTAAAAATGTTGTAACAAGTCCTGGAAAAAGGTTTAACCCGTTGTTTGTTTATGGAAAGCCGGGAGTTGGTAAAACTCATCTACTAAAAACAATTGAAAGATCTTCTGTTTCTTCTTTTTACATAGATTCTGAATCTTTTCTTGAGTCGTATATAAATGGAATTAAAAATAAAGATATAGATATTTTTAAAAATAAAATAAGGTCAGTAGACATATTGTTAATTGATGATATTCAGTTTTTTCTAGGAAAAAAAGGAGTTTCAGAAGAGCTGTTTCATACAATTAATTATTTTTTAAACAATTCAAAAGCAGTGGTTTTAGCGTCAGACCAAAAACCCCAGGAGCTTATAGGTTTTCCTGAAAGGTTGGTTTCAAGAATTCTAAACGGATTAGTTACAGATATAGAAAAACCTGATCAAAAAATTTTTTCTGAGGTTTTAAATAAAAACAACCTTGAATATGGTGGAAACCTTATAACTAAGAAAGAGTTCGGTTTATTAACCTCTTTAGAATTTCAAAGCTTTAGAGAAATTAACGGTGTTGTGAACAACCTTATAATCAACAAACAAACAGGGGATGGAAACTCTAACTATGTTGCAGAACTTGTTTCTATGTACTCCAACAATAAGGTTTTAGAACTTACTCCAGAGTTTATTCTTGATTATTGTTCCGAATTATATCAAGTAGACAAACGGTTGGTGTTGTCAAAAAACAGAAGTGAGCAAGTTAGTAATGCAAGACATCTTTTTATTTACTTAATGAGAAAACACACCGAGTACTCGTTAAACCAAATTGGTTTATATGTGGGCAACAGGTCCCACTCTACAGTTTTATCTTCAATTAAAAAAGTTGAAGGCTCTCCTGGTTTGAAGAAAGAAATAAACATTTTCAACAATAAAATTTCTTCTAAAGAAAATCTATTAACGGGGGTCTAAAGTGTTTAAAACTTACAACATAAATTTGTCTTTCTTTAATTCTTTAATTGGTTTATTAAACAATTCAAACAGTTTTATTGTTGTTATATATATAAAGGAATAACTTGAAATTTAAAACAAAAACAAAAGATCTAAAAGAAGTAGTTTTATCTGTTTCTAGAGCTGTTGACGTTAAGCCCTCTACACCCTCTCTCCAGGGTTTGTACATAAAGGTTGAAGATGGTTCATGTGAGGTTATAGGTTCTGATTTGGATTTGGTTATTAAGGCGAAAATCAATGTTGACTCAATGGTTGATGGAGAATGTTTGGTTAATGCAAGGATTTTGTCTGAAGTGGTGAGGAAAATGTCATCAGGAGAAATTGTATTCTCTGATCTCGGAAATGAAGTAATGATTGAAGCCGATAAATCAGAATACAAATTAAGAAAAATAGACCACCTAACATACCCTAAAGCTTTATTAGAAAACTCTTTTGAACAAGGAAACAGTCAGAAACTAGCTCCTTTTGAACTTTTTACAGCACTTAGAAAAGTAGGTATAGCGGCATCTCCAGAGGGAGGAAAACCAATACTCACGGGCGTTTTCTTTGATAACGACGGTGAAAAAACAACACTTGTCTCAACAGACAGCTACAGGCTGGCAACAAACACAATATCTAACTTACCTATAGACGATGCTGGAATCGTTTCTTATAGGTCTTTAAACGAAACTATAAAACTTTTTGAGGACAGTGAACAAGACATTTTTATAAACTCAACAGAAAGAGAGCTTCATTTTTATAACGAAAAATACTACACGTCTGTTAGAAAGCTTGAAGGAAACTATCCTGAATATCAAGCTCTTTTTCCAAAAGAGAACGTTTTCTCAATAGAGGTTGATAAAAAAAAGATATTGGAGTCCCTTGACAGATCAACAATAGTTGCTGAAGGATTTATACCTGTCACATTAAAAGTAGTTGACGAAAACAATCTCAACATATCTTCTACAAATAAAGATATTGGAGGCGGAGTAGAAGAAATAGATATAAAAATTCTCGGTCTTGAAGTTGGAGATATGTCAGATTTTAAAATTTCATTCAACCCAAATTATTTAATCCAAGGTATAGAAGTGTTGGATGGAAACAAAGCTTTTTTACGATTTTCTGGAAATGATAAACCAGCTGTTATTCAAGGTGAAGAAGAAACATATCAATATTTACTTATGCCTGTTAGAACTAACGAATAGTGCTGAATAAAGAACCAGAAAAAATAAATCCAAACAATAATTCTTTAGGTATAAATTTTAAAAATTCTAAAAAAATAGAAAAATACATTACAAACAGTCACTACAAATGGACTGAAGATGTTGTGGCAGGACCGGTTTTAGGAGATACACTAGTGGTTTATGTTGATAACTCTAGGGTGAAAAAAATCGTGCAACTAGACGAACAAAACTTAATTATAAATATTGAAAAAAATACCAAAATAAGACTTAAAAACATAGATATTCAAATATCTAATCTTAAGCAATAATCTAGAAACCTAGTAAAATAAGAGTTCAGCAGGGGCTGTAACAAACAAATAGAAGCGTATCTTGGAGATAATTCGTGTCTAAAAAAGATTCAAATAGTTATGACTCAAAAGATATAAAAATTCTTGAGGGTCTAGAAGCAGTAAGAAAAAGACCAGCAATGTATATTGGTTCGACTGGACCAAATGGTTTACACCACCTTATCTGGGAAGTGTTAGACAACTCTGTTGACGAAGCAATGGCCGGAAGGTGTTCTACAATTAAAGTTTCTTTGGAGAAAAATGGATCTGTTACGGTAGAAGACGATGGAAGTGGAATACCAGTAAAACCCCATCCAAAAACAAAAGTTTCAGCACTCACAACAGTGTTAACCACACTTCATGCCGGTGGAAAGTTTGAATCAGGAGCATACACAGTTAGCGGTGGCTTACACGGAGTGGGAATTTCAGTGGTTAATGCTTTATCAACCTTTGTAAAAGTTGAGGTTCAAAGAGATGGCCATTTTTGGAATCAAGACTTTGATTTAGGTAAACCAAAATCGAAAATTAAAAGAGGAAAAGTTTCAAAAAAGACTGGAACTAAAGTCAACTTTTTAGCTGACCCTGAAATATTTGATGAAACACAAACCTACGAATACAACATTGTTTCTGAAAGACTGAGACAAACCGCTTTTTTAAATAAAGGCTTGAAAATAACACTTGTTGACAACAGGGTAAAACCAGCAACAAGGGAACAATTTCACTTTAAAGGTGGATTGGTTGACTTTGTTGAGTATCTAAACGAGGGATTCGAACCACTGCACGATAAAATTATATCTTTTTCAGACCAAACAAAAGATTCAGAGATAGAAGTTGCCCTACAGTGGAAAAATGAAGACGATGTTACAGTAAAAAGTTTTGCAAACAACATTCACACACTTGAGGGTGGCACGCATGAAGAAGGTCTTAGAACAGCAGTAACAAAATCTATTAATGATTTTGCAAAAAAAAGAAACCTACACTCCGATATTTCTCTAACAGGAGATGATATTAGGGAAGGCATGACAGGGGTGGTTTCAGTCAGAGTTAAAGAGCCACAATTCGAAGGTCAAACAAAGACAAAACTAGGAAACACCGAGATGAAATCAAAAGTTCAGGTTTTAATTAATGAAGAATTTCCAAAGTGGCTTTCAAAAAACACAAAAGAAGGTAGAGCTATTGTAGAGAGGTGTTCCGTAGCTGCAAAAGCTAGAATGAGTGCAAAAAAAGCAAGAGAACTTACAAAAAGGAAAAGCATTTTGGAGACTTCTGGATTGCCTGGAAAACTTGCAGATTGTTCATCAACAGACCCAACTGAAAGCGAACTCTTTATTGTTGAGGGAGACTCTGCTGCTGGTCCAGCAAAACAAGCTAGAGATTCTAGGGTTCAGGCAATACTTCCAATCAGAGGAAAAATAATTAATGTTCAAAAAGTTACCGAAAACAGAGCACTTCAAAATGAAGAAATCAGCGCTTTGATTAAAGCAATTGGTACCGGAATAAAGTCACAATTTAACGAAGAAGAATCTAGGTATGACAAAATTATATTTTTAACAGACGCGGATGTAGATGGAGCTCACATTAGAACACTCTTACTAACCTTTTTCTTTAAATTTATGCCAGGCCTTATTACAGGTGGAAAAGTATGGATTTCAGAACCGCCGCTTTATAGGTTAAAAGCGGCTTCAGGAATTACCTACTTAAAGGATGATGATGAACTTAATGCTTTTAAAAAAGAAAACAAGAATAAAAAATTTGATATAAGTAGATTCAAAGGTTTGGGAGAAATGAATGCTGGAGAGCTGTGGGACACAGCCATGAACCCAGAAACAAGAACACTAATTAAAGTAACCCTTGCTGATGCTAAAGGAGCAATGGCAAAAGCCTCGGACATGTTTGAGGTTCTTATGGGCAATGATGTTTCAAAGAGAAAGTTGTTTATTGAAAAGAACGCAAAAGACGTTAGGTTTTTGGACGTATAATGCCTGCTAAAAAACCACCAGCAAAAAAGCCAGCCGTTAAAAAATCACAAGCAAAAAAATCAGCTACAAAAAAAACTTCAGCAAAAAAGCCAGCTACTAAAAAACCACCAGCAAAAAAAACTGTAACTAAAGAGGCTTCACTAAAAGAGGCTATTACAGGAAACGGAACAATTGCGGTTGAGGACGAGATTTCAAAGTCGTTCTTAGACTATGCAATGTCTGTTATTGTTTCAAGGGCATTACCTGATGTGAAAGACGGTTTAAAACCTGTTCAAAGAAGAATTTTATACTCAATGTATGAAACAGGAATTAGGCCCACCGGTCCTTTCAGAAAATGCTCCAAGGTTGTTGGTGATGTAATGGGTAATTACCACCCCCACGGCAATGATGCAATTTATGGAACCTTAGTAAGACTCGGCCAACACTTCAGTACAAGATACCCCCTCATCGAACCTCAGGGAAACTTTGGCACCCCCGATGATCCACCGGCTGCTATGAGGTACACGGAATCTAGAATGTCTTCATTATCATCCCGTTTATTAGACGGTATCGATGAAGATACCGTAATTTTTGAACCAAACTACTCAGGTGAAACTTCTGAACCAAAAGTTCTTCCAGCAAGATTTCCAAACCTTTTAGTAAATGGTTCTGAGGGTATTGCTGTAGCTATGGCTACGAATATGCCTCCATACAATTTAAGAGAAGTCACAGAAGCTGTAAAATTTGCAGTTGAAAATAAAGATGCAAAACCAAGAGATTTTTTAAAAATAATTAAAGGACCAGACTTCCCTACAGGCGGTTTAGTTGTTGATACACCAACCATTAAAGATGCCATTTTGAAAGGAAGGGGCTCTATTAAAATACGCGCGGTTGCAGACGTTGAAGAACTCGGAAGGGGTCGTTCTGCGATTGTTGTAAAAGAACTTCCCTACCAAGCTTCTACAGATCGTATTATGGAGAAAATTGCCACACTTGTACAAGACAAAAAACTACAAGGAATATCTGACTTGAGAAATGAAAGTAGTGATAGAAACGGTACAAGGTTAGTTGTAGAACTAAAACGGGACGCAGTTCCACAAGTAGTTCTAAACCAACTTTTTAAGCAGACCCAACTACAAGACACTTTTTCTGTTAATTCAGTTGCGCTAGTGGATGGTGTTCCTAAAGTTCTTTCTGTTCCAGAGTTAATAAACTATTACATCGATCATCAAATTGACGTAATACGAAGAAGAACAAAATACAGGTTAGACAAAGCTGAAAGCAGACTTCATATTGTTGAAGGTCTTCTTTTAGCTCTTAAAAAAATTGATCAAATTATTAAGGTCATCAAAGCATCAAAAGACGTTGATACAGCTAGAAAATCATTAATGACAAAATTCAAACTATCAGAAGTTCAAGCTTCACACATTTTGGATATGCCACTTAGAAGACTTACTGCATTGGAAATGGAGAAGCTTGAAGATGAAAAGAAAGAGTTAAAAGAAACAATTAAAGAATTAGCAGCAATTTTGAAAAGCAGACCAAAACAAAACTCTATATTAATCGAAGAATTAGAGGCAATTACAGATAAATTTGGTGATGAGAGAAGATCAAGGATAGTTCCCGATGTAGGAGAAGTATCTATTGAAGACCTCATAGAAGATGAGGAAATTATTGTTTCTGTATCATCAAATGGATATGTAAAATCTGTGCCTTCGACCTCTTACAAAAAGCAAGGAAGAGGTGGTAAAGGAGTTAAAGCTGCTTCATCAGATGAAGACGTAATAGAACACTTACTCTCTACATCTGTGCATTCTTACTTATTATTTTTTACTGATCAAGGAAAAGTGTATAGAGCTAAAGCACACGAAATTCCAAAAACTAATAGAACCGCTAGAGGCTCTTTAATCCAAAATGTGCTTTCAATGAGTCAGGATGAAAAAGTTCAGGCAATTATTGATACAAGAGATTACGAGACAGAAAAATTTCTATTAATTATGACAGAAAAAGGCACTGTAAAAAAATCTAAGTTCAAAGAATTTGATTCTAACTATAAATCTTTACAAGCAATAAAACTCAAAGATGATGACAAAGTTGTCTCTGTGAAAACTACATCAGGCGAAGAAGACGTAATACTTGTTTCTCAAAAAGGACAAGCTATTAGATTTGATGAAAAAAATCTTAAAGCTCAAGGTAGATCAGCAATGGGAGTAAGGGGAATAAAACTTCGAGAAGGAGACAAAGTAGTAGGCGCAGCAACTTCAAGAGATGAAACGCTACTGTTCATTACAGCAAAAGGATACGGAAAACGAACCAAACTAGATGAATTTAGAAGAGCAGGAAGAGGTGGCATGGGAGTAAAAGCTCTAAAAGTCACAGAAAACAAAGGAAATTTAGTTGGCGCAAGGTCTGTAGACGAAGATACAGAGGTTATGCTTATGAGTACAGGTGGAACTGCAATAAGATGTGCAGTAAAGCAAATTAAACAAATGAGTAGAGCAGCACAAGGAGTTCGGGTTATGAAGCTTTCATCAGAAGAAGAAGTGTCAGCTTTCATACCAATTAAGAGTTAATTATGGTTCGTGTAAATAGGGTTAGAAGAATAATTAGAAAAATTGATCCCTGGACTGTCTTAAAAGTCACCCTAGTACTTAACTTTGTCATAGCATTAACTGTTGTTCTTGGTTTTTCAATTATGTGGGTCCTATTAGTAAATGCTGGAGTTCCACAAGGATTGGAAGATATTGCAAGACGACTTGCTCTACTAGATCAAGATGCTTCTTTGGTTGGAAATATAGAACCATTATTTACTGGTTTAGTTTCTTTGGCGGTGGTATATATGTTGACTCAGACCGCTATTGCTACCGTAGGTGCATTATTTTACAATTTAGTTTCGGACTTAGTCGGAGGTATTGAAGTTGTTGTGCTTGAGGAGTCACATTTAGATGCCTCGGAAAAATCACAGAAAGTTAAAAATACACCAAGCAATGAATCAAAAGAAACAGTCATGATGTCATTTGTAAACTCTATTAAAAATGCAAGAACAGAAAAAAAAGCAGAACAAATACCATCTACATCTGACCTTCCAAGACCAGATGTACCAAGGGATATTGAAGAACCTACACTGATGGATGTTTTAAAAAACGAAGAAAACGAAGAAGACGATTCTATTTAATCTGCTATTATCTTAAAAGAATAATGAAGCGAAGTTAGTGAAAACCTAGCACTGTCCCGCAACTGTGATTCGAAAGATAAGTCAGGTCGCCTTTAATATTCTTAAGACAACAGTCCTCGAGAGAAGGAATGAAGTTTCTAAAATTTCGTACATTTTCTCAAGGTGAGAAAGGAAATTATGAAATTTAAAATTATTTTTCTTGCCTTGTTATTTTCGATGTGCTCGAATGTAACGCAAGAAAACAATGAAGAGATAAGAGTCATCTCATTATCTACAACACACACAGAAGTTATTCAAACACTAGGTGGGCAAAATACTTTAGTAGCTATTGATGCTTTTTCTGAGGTAGATTTTCCGGTTGAAAGAATTGATGCCTACACCGTTACAGCAGAAGAATTAGTTCCTCTAAAACCAGACATAGTCATTGTAGCTTTTGATTTTAATGGAATTGTTGATGGGTTAGTAGGTCAAGACATCAATTATGTACTTTTACCACCGGCTAAAACAATTGAAGATGTTTATTTACAAATTGAAACAGTCGGTGACATTATAAATAAACGTAGTGAAGCAAGTAAAAAAGTAAGAGATATGAAGCTTGAGATTAATCGAATATTAGATAATTCAAACTTTGGAAATGTTTCTGTGTATCACGAAATTGGCTATACATACGGAATCTATAGTGTAAATAATGAATCCCTCATTGGGCAGATTTATAACTCAATTGGTGTGAAAAACATTGCTGGTCTAGAAGAAGACCCATTTGGCAGTGGTTATCCGGCACTTAGTGAAGAGATGGTAATTGAATCTAACCCTGACTTTATAGTTGTTGGGCACTCAGATTACTTAAATAAGGACCTGTCCATTAGGGATGGTTGGGGTAACTTAACAGCAGTTCAGAATTCTAATGTTTATTTTCTTGATGACACATTGGCTAGCAACTGGGGTACTACCACTGTTCAGCTGGTCAGTTCGCTTGCAGGTGTGTTTGAAGAAAGTGCTCAAACCAACGTTTATTCAGATTATTTACTATTACTATCATTAATGGTTTTAGTAATAATGTTGTTTGTATTTACAAGAAAAACAACAAAAGAAAAAATTTAAAGGAGATTTATGAAAGGATACTCAAGCGATTTATACATTCTTGCATTTGACCACAGAGGCACCTTAACCAAAGGACTTTTGGGCGTTGAGGGAAGAGCACCCAGTGGTGATGAGGTCGCAAGAGTATCCTCCATGAAAGATATAATTTTTGATGGTTTTCTTGAAGCAAGAAATCAAGGCATCGAGGGTGGAGACCCGGCAATATTAGTTGACGAGGCATTTGGCATACAAGTACAAGAAAAAGCAAAAGAAATGGGAATTAAATTTGCTGCTCCCGTGGAAAAGTCTGGACAAAAAGTGTTCGACTTCGAATACGGAGATGAGTTTGGTGAGAAAATAAAGGAAGTTAATGCAGACTTTGTAAAAATTTTAGTGCGTTGGAACCCAGATGATGATACAGACACAAGACAAATTCAAGGCGAAAGAATTAAAACATTATCTGACTGGCTTGATGAAAACGAACGAAAATTTCTTTTAGAGTTTTTAGTTCCTGCGTCTGAACAACAGTTAGAAAGTGTTGGTGGTGACCAGTCTAGATATGATTCAGAAATTAGACCAAGACTTGCTGTACAAGTAGTGGAGGAAATGCGGGAGCGAGGAGCTGATCCAGACATTTGGAAGATCGAAGGATTAGACACCACTGATGATTGTGAAAATGTTTCAAAAGTAATCAAAGACGGTGGCAGAGAAGATGTCATAGCTGTTGTTCTTGGTAGGGGCGCTAATGATGAAAAGGTTAATGAATGGTTAAGAGCCGGATCATCAGTTGACGGATACAAAGGTTTTGCAATTGGTAGATCTATCTTCTGGAATTCTCTTAAAGGATGGCATGCTGGTGAGAAATCACGCGAGGAGGCTGTTTCAGAAATAGCAAACTCTTACCTAAGTTTTATATCTGTATATCAAAACGGGAGTTAAAAAATGCCACAAGGCAAAGCAGTAATTGGACAATCCGGCGGTCCAACAGCTGTTATAAATAAATCACTAGTTGGGTTTATTAAAGAGGCTACCAAATCAGATTTCGATGAAATTCTTGGTGCAAGACATGGGTTAGCGGGTATGCTCAGTGAAGATTTTGTTGATTTATCAGATTTATCTGAAACTCAGCTTTATGGAATTGGTAAAACCCCTGCTGCAGCGCTCGGTTCGGTAAGAAAAAAACCGACAGATTCTGATATAGAACAGCTTGTATCAACGTTTGAAAAACAAAATATTAGAAACTTCTTTTACATAGGGGGCAATGATTCTGCTGAAACAGCAAACTTAGTTTCTGAAGGAGCAAAATCTAAAGGATATGACATGAAAGCATTTCATATACCAAAAACTATTGATAATGACCTACTTGAAACAGACCACTGCCCAGGTTACGGTTCAGCTGCTCGTTTTGTAGCTCACGCCTTTCAAGGTGATGACGCTGACAATAGAAGCCTAAAAGGAATCAAGATAAATGTTTTAATGGGGAGACATGCCGGATGGCTTACTGCTGCAAGTACTTTAGGAAAATCTACTGAAGAAGACGGACCACATTTGGTATATGTGCCTGAAAAAGTTTTCAAAATTGATGAATTTTTAAAGGAAGTCAAAGATGTTTATGATTCACTTGGAAGATGTGTAGTCGCTGTCTCTGAGGGTATTCATAACGAAAACGGTGAATACTTCTTGCAAACATACGCAAGCGAAACAGGATCTGGCCTAGCTGGAAAAAAAGATAGTCACGGAAACATTCAACTTTCAGGTTCAGGAGCACTTGGTGATACATTAACAAATATTGTTTCAGAACACATTGACGGAGCAAGAGTTAGAGCTGACACTTTTGGATATTTGCAAAGGTCTTTTCTTGCCGACGTCTCTGAGGTAGATGCTGAAGAAGCCGAGAGAGTTGGACAACACGCTGTAGTTGCTTCAAAGGAAATTCAAAGTGGTTCTGTAATTCTTAAAAGACAACTATCAGAAACATATAGCTGTGATGTTGATGTTGTAGATTTAAGCAAGGTTGCAAAGTACACAAAAGACATGCCACAAGAATTTTTAGATAAAAGTAAGCCATATGTTACAAATGAATTTTTTGAATATGCAATGCCTCTTACAGGAGGAATAGAACCAAAAACACAAATTTTTGTTTAGATGTCAAAAATAACTTTATCCAGAGATGAATTTGAATCTTTTTGGGAAGCAACTGTTCGATATTATGAACTCGATCCTCAAGGGGTGATGCACAACGCTAACCATGTAGCATTTTTTGACCAGGCAATTACTGCCTATTTTAAGCATATAAATTACGATTACTTGAAGGAAATTCATGAAACAAAAAAAGATTTTCATACCGTACAGGTATTAGTCCAATACAACAAGCCTCTCTATTTTGATCAAGATATAGAAATCGGCGTCAAAGTGAAAGAAATAGGAAACTCAAGTATGACCTGGATTATGGGAATGTTTTTAAAAGAAACAGGGGAATTAGTAAGTTCTTGTGAGGCTGTTCATGTTTATACAGATCAAACAACCATGAAAGCTACACCAATAACTGAAGACCTCAAAGAAAAACTTCAGTTTAATTAATTGAAACCAAGACGTTAATATTGTTCATATGAACGAGAGAAGATACGACATTGACGCCTTGAGGTCAATAGCAATGTTTTTACTTATTTTTTATCATCTTGGAATTTCATTTACCTCACTCTCTCCATACATTCTTTTTGTTCAAAATAAAAGAATTTCTGATGGAATTTGGCCATTACTCAACTTACTAAACACATGGAGGTTACCCCTAGTCTTTTTAATTGCTGGAATTGCTTTAAGGTTATCGTTTCAAAAAAGATCGCGTCCAGAAATCCTTAAAGAAAGAGTCAAGATTCTTGTAGTCCCATGGTTGTTTGGAACTATTACTTTTGCTACAGCTTCTCTCATAATTGCAGTTACATATTATGAGGGATGGTCTCCCGACTCACTATGGTTAATATTTTCTGCTTTTGAATTTAACGGTGTTCATTTATGGTTTCTTTTAAATATCTTAATTTACTGCATTCTGTTAGTTCCTGTATTAAATTTTATTTCTAATAAAAAGCAAAAATTAGGTATCTTTTCTTTTTTACTGCAAAAACCTGGAGGTATATTTATATTTTCAATACCTATTATTGCTGAAGGTTATTTTTTAAACCTTCTTAGATTTAACCCAGATTCCTATTATGGAGATTTTTACAATGGATACGCAAACACCGAGCACGGGCTTTTACTCGGTTTTCTATGGTTCTTAATTGGCATAGTATTAACTTCGCAAGGTGATATTTTTTGGGAATCTAATAAAAGAAATTGGCGTATCCACCTAGTTTTTGGAATTGTCTCTTATTTGTATAGATGGGAGAATAATTTTCAAAATGATTATGCGCTGGATAATAGACTAATAGCTTTCGAGTCTTTTAATTTTATTTTTGCGCTTCTGGGCCTTGCTGCAGTCTATTTAAACAAAGACTCACCACAATTAACCTATTACAAAACAGCTGTATATCCTGTGTACATTGTCCATCTACCCGTACAAATGGCAGTAATGTATTTTTTTGCAGGTATAAATATTCATCCAATAATTAAATTTCCAATTGCTCTGTTCTTGATTTGCTTTCTTTCTTTAACGATTTATCACGCAATAAAAAATATAAAGCCATTAAGGCCATTATTTGGTTTGAGAAATAAATAAAATTGAAAAAAACATATTTAATAATTTTTACTCTTCTCTTAAATTTATGTTCTACTTCTAGTGATGAAGGAGTAGCTTCTCTATCAAATGAAACAACCACCACTTCGGTTATATCAGAAGAGGATTATCCAATTGTTTTAACTCAATGCTTAAACGAAGAAATGGGGTATAACATAGCAACTCCATTTGATATACAAGATTTAAAAACTACAATTAGTCAGTTGAGCAACAGCAAAGATGAGGAGCTGAAGTTGAGGGAAGATGTTGATTACTGCATTAGCAAATATAATCTCTGGTCAGATTCATCTTCCTTGAATCCAGAAGAGCTTGCCAAAATATATGATGAAAATCTTGAATTGGCTAAGTGCTTAAGAGAAAAAGGGTTAAATGTTCCTGATCCAAGCCAACAAGAACCTAAGGTTGATTTAAGTGGGCTCAAGGAATCTAAAGATGATATTATGCCGTTGTTACAAGAATGTGGTTGGCAAAAATAAGTATTAAATTAAGTCTTATGAAAAAATATTTAACTATCTTCTCATTACTTACATTTGTTTTTATCTCTGCATGCTCTTCATCAGATGATTCGCAAGGAGTTGTTTCTACAACAGATTTATCAAGTGACACAACAGTTACAACGATTGTAGAGGAAGTTGCTGAAGAGTTAGTTTCAGTTGAAGATACACAACTTTTACTAGCTAAGTGCTTAAGAAAAAATGGATACGATATTACTGATCCTAAAAATGATCAGAGTTTACAAAGTGTTCTTCGACCAGTATTTTTAGCTGCTGATCAAAAAGGAAGAGAAGAACTTTTTGAGACAATTCAGACATGCGCTGATGAAAACAATATTCCTCTGGGTGGCACCGCAGAATTCGAAAATCCCGAAGAAGTTGCAGATACATTAGATACTGAACTGGAATTTGCTCAATGTTTGCGAGGAAAAGGAATAGAGGTTAAAGACCCGAATGCTGAAATACCTCTTAGATCTATTCTTATTAGCCTTGTACAATCTGGAGAATACATTGAAGATCAAATCAGAGAAGCTGCTGGAGAGTGCTTTGACGATCTTGGACTTGAACCACCACAACAAGGTGGAGGATAAGACCAGGTTTCTTTATAATTTTTCTATGTATAAAAAAGCTACAGCAATACTCATTCTTTTCACAGCATGTTCTTTTTTTCAACAAGATGAGCAATCTGTTGTCTCTGTTGCGGATACTGACAAAGGAAAAGAGGCAATGGCTTCTGGTGTGCAGCTTACAGACGAACGCGAAGAAATTTCAGACGAGGATGCACCTCTAGTGCTTGTTCAGTGTGTTAATGAATCAGGATATAAATTTAAAGAACCAAAGAACTTTTTAGATCTTTACACCACAATTGCTTCATATTTTGAAACCATAACGGAACAAGAGGCTGAGGAGCTCTGGAACATAATCGAGGAATGTGCTTTGAAATATAATTTATGGGGGTTAGCAGATGAAAACCAATTTGAAGACCCAGCACAAGTATCAAAAGAAATTGATAGATCATTATTTATGGCGAAGTGTTTTAGAGAAAGTGGATATCCAAAAGTCCCAGATCCAGACTATTTCAACAGAGAAGTCAGATTAGATGCTTATATTGATGAAGACTGGGAGCTTAGAGAAGAAGATCCATTAGTACAGACATGGCAGGCATGTGAAGATAAATTACCAGAAGAGCTAAAAGATGAGGAGTGGGATGCATAAAAAACAAAGTAAAAAAATTTCTCAGAATACACACAGGTTTAATAAACTACTCTAACTGGAACAATAATGAAAAATATATTTAAATTAAAAAACTTGTACATTCTAATAGCGGTGCTCGCATTAGGTTATGGTGGTTATTATTTTGGCACTCAGAACACAGAATCGTCTACAAGCAACAAAACCCTAGAACTTACTACTGTTGCTATACAAAAAGGTGACTTGGCAAAAAAGGAAGAATACAACGGAACCTTAAGACAGACTGACAGTAAAGTGCTCAACTCACCAATGTCAGGAGTTGTTACTTTTGTTCCTAAAGAGGGAACCATTATTAATTTCGGAGAAGTTTTATTTGCCGTCGACAACAAACCTGTAATTCTAGTCGAAGGAGTTACACCCTTTTATAGAACTTTAGATTTAAACTCTGATGCTGGTCCTGATGTTTTACAACTTGAAGAAGCTCTTGTGTTCTTGGGTTATGCAGCAGAAGACTTTGTACCAGATGAAACTTTTGATGAAACTACTTCGAATATGCTCAATGCACTATATATAGACTATAAGATTGACACAAAATCTGAAATAACTCCTTCCGAGCAAGTAACGATTAACTTAAAACAGACCGAAGTTGAAAGTATTGAAGACACAATATCAAATGGTGGAACAACATTAGCTGAAGTCAATAGCAAAAAGAAAACATTAGACGATGCTATAGAAAACTCAACAAAAGAAAATGCTGCTTGGCAGGCAGCCAATAATTTAATTGAAGATTACTATCAACAAATCAATCTTTTAAAAGATCTCACAAATCCTAAAACCAATGCTAAATCACAAGAAACAAGAGATGAAGAAATAAAAAATTATGAAGATTTAATTGAAGAACAAAAAAGAATTAGAGAAATGGAAGAAGGGGAAGGATCTGTTGTTGACGGAGCAGAAGAATTAGCAATAGAGAATGCCCAAAAAGCATATGATGATGCATTAGAGAGTTACAATAAAGGTGTTGATCAGGAAGCAGAACTAGCTAAAGCAAAAGAAGAGCTTGAAGAGCTCAAATTAACAGCAAGATCTGAAACCTTTAGTCCTACAAATGCTTATGCTTCAAAAACACCGATAATTATAGGCTCCTATATTAACGATGTAGGGTCGGCGGTTGTGTTAAATTCTCCACTCTATAATATTTCTTCTATTGGAATTGAAGTTGTTTTCCAAGTTGATGCAACAGACCAAGAAACAGTATCTCTTGGAGACAGTGTTGAGATAGAGCTTCCTACAGACGAAAGAGTACCAACTGTAATTACTTTCATAGACCAGGTTGTAACACAAACTCAAGCAGGAGAATTTATAGAGGTTACTTTAGAAGTTCTTAATCCAGAAGAAATTGAGGCTTATGATCAAGCTCCAGTAAAAGTTTTTGTCACTACAGAGATTTCCAAAAACGTTCTTTTTGTTCCGGTGAATGCACTTCTTGCTTTAGCAGAAGGAGGATATGCTTTAGAAGTTTACGACGGTGAGCTTGATACCGGAACATTTGAAGGAGAGTCTGGTGTAGATACTAGTTACGTTGCTGTTGAAATAGGTGTATTTACTGATGGCTTTGTTGAAGTAAAAGGAAATATCTCAGAGGGTCAAATAGTAGTTGTACCAAGATGAAAACCAGTACAAAAACTGTAATCACTATAAATAATATTTCAAAAGTTTACGAAGGCCCCCCACCTGTAAAAGCTTTAGACGGTGTCTCGCTTGAAATTAAAGAAGGAGATTTTGTCTCAATAGTTGGTCAATCAGGCAGTGGAAAATCAACATTTTTAAATATGATTGGCCTACTAGACAGCATAACTGATGGTTCTATTGAAATTGAGGGAAAAGACGTCTCAGAACTTTCAGACAATGAGCTATCAAAGTTTAGAGGTGAGAAAATTGGGTTCATATTTCAAAGCTTTTTTCTACTGCCTGGATTAACTGCTCAGGAAAATGTCGCCGAAGGTCTTTTATACCAAGGAATTTCAAGATCAGAGAGATTAGAAAAGGCTAAGGAAGTTTTAGAACAAGTTGGTCTTGGAGATAGGCTGACTCATTTGCCAAAAGAATTGTCTGGGGGTCAGCAACAAAGAGTGGCGATTGCACGAGCTCTTGTGCAGGATCCTGCATTCGTTCTAGCAGATGAACCAACAGGAAATTTAGATATGGAATCTGGCATAAATATACTTAATATTTTAAAAGATTTAAACAATCAAGGTAAAACAGTAATAATGATCACTCACAACCAAGAGCATGCAAGCATGTTTAAAAAAGTTATTGAATTAGTTGACGGAAAAATAGTAAATTAATGAAAAGAAACAGACTAAAGATAAAAGACTTATTTTTTGTAGCTTTGTATGGGGTAAGAGCTAGAAAAGGCAGAGCAACACTTACATCAATAGGTATTGGTATTGGAATCGCAGCAATCGTTGCAGTATCTGGAATTTCAGCTTCAGGCAGGGCAGATCTTCTTTCAACATTGGAGTCTCTTGGTACTAACTTAGTTAAAGCATCACCGCAAGCAGGTTTTTTCGGAACACAGGAAGAACTTCCAAAAGGAGTTTTGGGAATGGTTGAAAGGATAGGTCCAGTTCAAGAAGTTACTTCTACAACCCAAACAGACCTTCTTGTAAGGAGAAGTAATTTTATTTCAGAATTTGAAGGTGGTGGTATTTCAACAATTGTTACTAGTGCTGAATTACTAGATGTTATAGGCGGTAATTTAATTGATGGTAGATTTATTGAGGATGGGCTCTCTGATATTCCAGTAACAGTTTTAGGCAATGTAACTGCTCAGCGATTAGGAATTAATAATTTAAACACGCCTACAAAGATATTGATAGAAAATGAATGGTTTGGAGTAGTTGGAATATTAGAAGAGCTTAAAATTCACCCAGACCTAGATAGATCTGTGTTTATTGGATATGGTGTAGCAAAGACACTTTTTGATATTGACGAAGAGCCAACAACTATTTATTTAAGAGCTAACCCAACATTTATTGAGGATGTTGTTGAAGTACTTGCGCCATCAATGAATCCTGAAAACCCAGATCAAGTTGAAGTGACTCGCCCATCTGATGCACTCGAAGCACAACAAGCAGCTGAAGAAGCGTTTACCAATTTACTTTTAGGACTTGGTTCGGTTGCACTTCTTGTAGGTGGTGTAGCTATTGCAAATGTAATGGTTATGTCAGTTTTAGAGAGAAGAATGGAGATTGGAGTTAGAAGATCTATTGGCGCAACAAGGAGAGAAATACGATACCAGTTTTTACTAGAAAGTATTGTCTTATCTGGAATAGGTGGCCTTGTTGGGGTGCTTCTGGGAACAGCAATAACCCTGGGTTATACTAATTACACAAATATTGTATTCTCAATACCAGTATGGCAAATATTTGGAGCAGTGCTTTTAGCGTTATTAATCGGAGCTATTTCTGGTGTCTATCCAGCTATAAAGGCTTCAAAAATTCAACCAGCAGAGGCAGTTCGAAAATAAATATTCTTATTTTTATGTTGATTTTTTCTGCATGTACTATTGGCGGAGAAGAGTCTGAAGGGGTTGTAACTATTGAATCTACTACTGCTACAACAGTAGTAGTAGAGGAAGTTACTTTTGAAGAGGGTGTCCTTGATTTTGCACAGTGTATGAGAGAAGAAGGAATCAATTTTCCCGACCCAACATTTGATATCGACGGTAATCCTGAATTTGATAATTTAGAAATAGAAAATGAAGAGGAATTTGAAACTGCTTTTGAAAATTGTGAAGATATTTTGAGAAATGCTCTTCCAGAACAATTTGATTTAGACCCAGAAGTAGAAGCAGCTTTAGTCGATGCTTCACTGGAGTTTTCCCAATGTATGCGAGAACAGGGAATAGATTTTCCAGACCCTAAACCTGGCGAATTTGGCTTTTTTGCATTTAGAGATGCTGATATAGACTTCAGTTCAGAGGCAGTACAAGATGCATTTGAAATCTGTCAACCGGAAAACCCTCTCGAAAACTTAGACGATTAGTAATTAATGTTTTACGACGAAGGAAGCGACTGGATGATCATCAGTGTTGCTGTACTTTCATTAGGGGCTTTAGTATTTCAAATATGGACCAAGTACGATGAGAGGAAAAATCCTGATACGTATAGTTTTGATTGGAAATCAGCGCTTGAAGAGGAATAGTAAAGTTAATTAAATTTTAAATTCCAGAATCAAAAAATTCTGGCTGACTAACACTCGTAGTTCTCCAACATGGCTTGTCGTCACAAATTGTTTTTTCAAATACCCACGTTATTACAAAATAATTGTTACTTTCAGCTAACACTTTTATTTCGTATTGAATATTTTTTTCACTTTCAAAAGTGACTTCGTATGAATAATCTTTAAGATCAATTATTGCATCGTATGGTTGAGAAGTAAGCATCATTGAAAACCTTTCTATTGGTCCTGTTATTTCTTTATTTTTTTCATGTGCATACTTCCAAATAGTATTTACTGCATTACTAGGATTTTCAGAAAAAACTTTATAGATATCAAGTATCTCAACAAGAATTTCTTCAGATGATAAGGCTTGATTTACGACTGTTTGAGAAGATTCTGGTAAAACATCTGTTGTAGACGTGCAAGAAATTATAAGAAGAAAGAAAAGAAGTTTTCTAGCCACCGATAAGTGAAACTACTAAATACAAATGCAAAAAGAAGGCTACAACTAAGAAGCCAAAAAAAGATTTCTTTTCAACTTTATTCACTATCAAATACTAGCAACAGTCTATTTTTTACGTAAACTGAGTTACTTATTTGCTTGTTCGTAAGCCTGGCTATAAAGAATAAGTGTTGGAGCCCAAAGTCCTACGTAAATCGCAAGTTGAGAATCATCTAATACAATATAAATGAGCACAGAAGCTATCACAGACACCATGCTTGCATATAAACCTAGTTTTACCATATTTCCTTTCTCGATTTAATTATACTATGTAAATTTGTTATGATAAAAATATGATAGAGACAATAACATCATCGCCTTTGTTCTTAATTCTTTTATTTCCAGTAGGTACTCTTACCATATTCGTAATTGGTTTAATACGAGTAGATATTCGTGATTTAAGAGGAAAAGAAACAGCTGGTCAAAAGCTTGCCTTAGAAGAAGAGTAGCAATTTGTCTCACCAAACTGTTTACATGTGATTATGGACAGGGAAAATCTTGAAAATTTAGACGAGGAATCATTATTTAGGATTCAAAATACAATTTCTGAGATTATCAAAGAACGAAATTTTAAAAAAGGCGATATTGAAACAATAGTTGAAGACTCTTTCAACATTGCCTTTCCAAAGATAGACGGTTTAGGCTTAAACCCTTGGGTTGAAGGCTCTATGCTAGTTTGTCCAGGTGCAAGAATTGACAAATCGCAGACAAAACACATTTGTAAATTTGTTGCTGTTGGTGAAGACTGGTCGTGGGAATCAAGCAATATGATAAGTGATGTAATTAGAAGAGACCAATCATCAAAAAAATTTAGACAACATTCAATAACACTTATTTCTCCTTACGAGGGGATGACTGTAGATGTGATTATGCAAAAATCACAAAATGGAAAACATTTAGTTGATAGTGTCGAGTCTTATATATTTTCAAACGGTTCTCTAGAAAAAACAATGTCTAAATCTTCTCGTTCAAGAGAACACTAAATTAAGAGAACCAACTATGTTTACCAAATTGATTCTTTGGAACAGGGGTTCTCTCTTTTATATACCAATCAATTCCACTAAGCACTGAGAACAAGTACGACTTCAATTTTATATTTATATATAGAAAATAAGGCAAGAATGAAAACACCTTTGGCCATGAGCTTAACAAAAATGGATAAACGGTGATAGTAAGCTTTGCACCGTTACTTACTTTTTCCAAACTCCATTCAACAAAAGACTGATTTTTATTATTATCACCTATCCACAAATCATATCCTTCAAATGTTTTCCAACTTACAAATCTTCTTATGTAAGTCATGTTATTTAAATAGACTATTTTGTCTTCATGTTTATCTTTGTCCCATTGAATAATTGAGTTATCACTACAAAATGGGTGAATATTGTTTAAGTAATTAGGAGATGAAATAATTTCCCACAAATCCTCAACAGAACATTTGTAATTCATACTGTTTGAGGTTTTAAATCTTTGCATGAACTAAGAATAAATATAATAGGATATATAGTAAATCAGGCATAGGTCAACCACTTATGGAAGTGTGTTTGAGTGATTTTCAACGCATACACGTGATTGACCGATAATGTAAGTATAATTCTTATTTCACAACCCTGCAAGATTGTGATATTTATTTCACAATATATATATGTTTGTGAAAAATTGTAATATGAAAGATTTTATTTACCAAACAAAGATTAAAGAAGGTACAAAGCGAGCAACAAACACATTATCATTCCATATACAGCGATTGTTACTGAATAAAGCCTGTCGCTTTTTTCTAACTTAATTACACAAAAATTAGTAATTGCATAATAGATCAAAATAAAAAAGGAGCTTAGCTCTATAGATCTGACAACATCAAAACTATAAATACCTATGATCACGGATATAAACACAAAGCCTTCTGAGAAATAAGCAGAATTAAATTTTTTATGAATTTTTGAAAATACATTTGGAAGTATTTTGTCTCTTGAAAGAGCAACGTATATCCTGCTAATTCCAGGCATCAATGCAAGAAATACAGAAACCATAGCAATAGAAGAAGCAAAAACTATTAAAAATGAAAATTCTGAAAATCTACTGACATCCATAGCAACAAGAAGTGGTGTATTTGAGTTCATAATGAACTCCGGACTGATTATCGACAACGTTAACCAAGTAATTCCAAAATACAGGAAGATTGTTACTCCTAGACCAGTAAAAATTGCTGTTGGGATAATTTCTCTAGGATTTTTTATTTCTTCTCCAAATGTAGCAAGTCTCGAATATCCCGTAAATGCAAAAAACCATATACTTGCAGATAACAATATATTATCAACTGCAGAACTCTCAAAGATTGGAATACTTAAATTAACTTCTGGTGTTGAGATAATCGATACAGCATAAAATAAAAGTAACCCAAAAATTATCCAAACAAACCATTTAGCAATTTCTGCGGTCTTGTGGATTCCAGAAAAGCTTAACAAAAATACCAAAAGACATAAAATAACACCAATTTCTTTTCCGTACACGGGTGAAATGTAGTTTCCTACTGTAAGCGCTATAGCAACACAACTTATAGTTTTGCCAATAATGAATACCGTACCAGCAGTAACTGCATAAGGTTTTCCTAATACTTCATTTGCATACAAATATGTACCACCGGTTTTTGGGAAAAGTGATGAGAGTTGAGCTGATGAAGAAGCATTTGCTATTGCTAATGTTGAAGCTAAAAGTAGTCCCAGGATTGAACCATAAGAACTTATTTTTGCTGTAGGAGCTATATTATTGAAAAGGCCAGCACCGATCATTGAACTTAACCCAAGATATATTGAGCTTTTTAAAGTAAGTGTTCTGTTAAATTCATTATTTTTCACATTTATATTTTATCTATACTGGTTAATTTTACTAAATACCCAATTAGCTTTAGGTTTATAATATTTATATGTTCAATAAATTATCACCTGTAGCAATTACAGATGAAAGAGATAGAAACTTATTTATTATTGCAATGCTTTGGTTTTTTATTGGAGCATGGATAGATTCAAGTGCACACACATATTTAATTGATGATATTGAAACATTTTTTACTCCTTGGCATGCTGTGTTGTATTCAGGGTATGCTTTCTCTGTTTTCGTTGCAATATATATCAAAAACAAAATAAAAGACTACAAATTTGACGTTGGGGTTTTAGGTGCGATTATTTTTGGAGTTGGTGGAGCATCAGATGCTGTTTGGCATACCTTACTTGGTATTGAAACAGGAGTTGAGCCACTAGTTTCTCCTTCGCATTTAATGTTATTCCTTGGCGCATTTCTAATGTTAGATTATGTATTCACAACAAGACCCAGCAAAGATCAATTAGACACAGCTTCCGTTGTAGCAGTGTCAACAATCTATGCGTTGGTAATGTTTATAACGCAATTCCTTCACCCATATTTGCAGTACGTAGTATTTTTTGGCTCTGACGATGCTTTTGCGGCTGGGACTTTATTTTTTCAATCAATGCTTGCAAGCATTGTTTATGTTTATGCAATACGATTTAAAATGTCATCAAAACAAATGTTCTTGCTTTATTTTCTCTCTTTTGTGTATGTATCAGTGCATGCTTCTTTGGGGAACATAAGGTTAATGTTATTGATTATTAGCATAGGAGGCCTATTTAGTTTTGGAGTATTCAGAGTCACTAACTGGTATTACAACACCGATCACGATAGAAAAATACAAGTAAGTGCAGCCGCAACGGCATCATTATATGGATTATTTTTTGTTTTATACCTACTTATTCAACAATCTCAAAGTAATTATGAGCTTACTTGGAGATTTTATGGACTTGGTGGTTTAGTCACGACACCGCTCTTATTCGGATATATGATTGGCAATCTAGGTGTTAGCCCAAGTACTGGAGAAGTTGTAGGGTAAAACTACTTATATTTTCTTAAGTAAATATACCTATTTAACTTTAAGGGAGCTTTTTTTCTTAAACTCTCTGATTTATAACGCAACTGTTCAATTGCGATATCGCTACTATCATTTAGCGTATTTACATTAACTGGCTTACCTATCGTTATTGAAATATTTTTTCCTCTTTTATTAAACAATTCGTTTAATTGAGAAACATCCCGTAATTGTTTATTAACATATGAAGCAAAATAAAAGAACCATGAGTTCCTTCCCTCCACATACACTGGAATTAGAGGAAAGTTATATTTTTTTGCAAGCGCCACAGGAGTTTTTTCCCAAGGCCTATCCCATAAACCAAAGAAAGTAAGTTTAGAAAGACGACCAGAAGGGAAAAGGATACCTGGCCTCCCATCACCAAAAAAAACGCTAAGTCGTTCGAGTGTTATTTTGCTTGCTGAATGGGTTTCTTTTTCATTATTCCAAACAACAGGTGCTAATAGATCATTAAAAGCACCCAGCAGGTATACAAAAAGTTCATTTGCAAAAAAGAAAAGATCATTACGGACTGGATAAATTTTATAATACAGAGCTATTGCATCTGCAGCTCCCATAGGGTGATTTGATACAATTAAAAAATTTTCGTCTTTTGGTATATTTTCAATACCCTCAATAGAAGAGTTACTTGTATACTCACTGCCTATCCAATTAAAAGCCTCTTCACCATTCATGCTCTGGATATGATCTCCAACAAAAATAGTTTCTTCATATCTAAGATATTTTTTCAATAAGTTAAAGATAGTTCTAGACAGTAAGTTGTCTTTCAATAACCATGGGTTTCTCTCTTTAATAAGTTGGTGTATTTTTTCTTCCACTAAGCCTCAAACCTACTTTTTCTTCCCTTAATTCCGTCAAAACAGAAACGAAGTCTTTTAATGACTTCTTCCTCAGTACCATCAAGACATAAGCTATCTAAAAATTGTAAAATGCCATTTTCGTAATCGATTTGTACTGGCATTACTTCAGCACCCAGTTCTTTTGCTAGATATAAAAAACTACTTCTAAACCTAGTTGCGTCAAATCTACCCTCCGGAGTGATAATTAATAGAAAATTATCTCTTTTTAAAAGTTCTTGAACAACAGAGTCGTACTGTCCACTATTACTTTTTCTATCTACAGGGATGGCACCAAACTTTTTAAATATTATTTCTTGAAGCCAACCTAACGGCCACGGTATTCCTTGCTTATCAATATCTTTTGGGTTAATGAATGGATTTGGAATTCTTCGCATAGTCCATTTTGCAGAAAGGTAACATACATCTATATCCAAAGCTAAAATCATAAGAATCATCAAATATTCATCTTTACTAGATTGGTGAGGTACAGCAGTTACGATAACTCTCTTACTATCTAGAAAAGATCCTTTAGCTTTAACTGTTTCAAACAAAAGTAGAAATCTCGCAAGATATTTTAAAAAGAATCTTCTTTTTCTAGGCGTAAGCTCGCTAATCGTTACCTCAGGTAAAACTCTTGTATAAGGCATAATTTTTTTGTAGTCTAAATTATTTTAGTATGTTTGTTCTTCGTCACCATCAGTAAAAGATACATTATTGAACTCTTTAAGCCTAAAAAAGTGACCACCTGAAATCTGAGTAGATTTCAATGTTGTATGACCAGTGTGTCTTGGAAGAAATTTTCTCCATGTCCATGCATAAAGAGGCATATTTAAAAAATAGGATAACAATACTGACATTGTTCCAGCATGAGAAATAATCATTAACTTTTCAATACTTGAATTGCGAAAGTCAAATCTTCTATCATACTCTGCATCTAACGCAGCAATTCCTCTATTACTAAGTTCTATTTCTAAATTAGAAACTATGTTTTTACCAAATATTTCCATGTATTTTCCGTGATTAGCTTCATTCCACTCTTCAAAAGATTGGGAGTTTCTTTTAGCAAAAAAAGCCATTACTTCTTCAATACCCTTTCCATATAACGCCTCTTCCTCTTCATCTTGCATTTCTTGTAGCCAATCGTATACATAAGTAGCCTTGCCTATATTTTTTTCTTTAAATGGAATAAATGTTTCTTGAGCACGCTTAAGGGGTGAAACCCATATTTCATCAACACTATTTTTTTCAAAAGCTGAAGAAGATTTTTCAGATTGTATTTTTCCTAGAGAAGTTAAGCCTGGATTTTTTGTATATACATCTCCTGGCATCCACTCTGGCTGACCGTGTCTAATCAATACAATTTCCATACAAAAACAATAGCTAAATTAGGTTATTCTGATAGCTTAAGAGAAAAATATATGAAGTTTTATCGTAATAGAAGTAGTTTATACCTTCCACTTTTCAGAGGAAGTGTTCTTACATATGTTGGAGTCGACAACATTATTACTGGTCCATTCAGACAGTTAATGATTAAATACTTTAGGCTTGGAGAGTTTGGTTCAAACGCAAGAGAAGAATATTTATATTATTTACTATTATTTTTTGGTCTTTTACAACTTCTTATAACAATACAAAGTGCATTCCAACCAGTTGTTGAAATAATAGATGACAAAGTTATTCTTCGAACGAAAGAGAAAGCACTTTCTGTTATTAAAAACACTTTTGATATTACTAATTTGGAACTAGTAAAAGATAATTTCTTACAGTTTTCTTTTGGAGAAGAGGTGTTTAATGTTCAAGTTGACGATGTCTCCATCAAAGAGCTACAAGAAGCATTCAAATCTTTTAATTTTTATGAAGAGGAATAATATTCAAAAACCTCGCGAAAAATACATTAATGAATCTCTTGCATAAGAACAAAAACAAACGTATATTTATAGAACACTATCTGAAAAGAAATCGCAAGATAGAAAATAAGATAGATTAGAAAATCCCGAAGGGTCGCAAGATCAATCGGGATTTTTGCTTTTTACTAAGAGATTGATAACTAAAAAGCTCCAAATTTATAAAATTTATGTATAAAAGTTCGCGAAAAAAACTAACCAAAAAATATTGCCAAAGTATCAAAAGTACACTATTTTTAGATAACTATTTGAAATGAAGTCGCAAGACCGAATTAAAAATAGTACGAAAATCCCGAAGGGTCGCAAGATCAATCGGGATTTTCACTTTATATAACCCTTTTTTTTACAAAAAATAGCAAAAAGACTCCCCGTGGCTGTAAATTTTTGTTTTATCGTCTTCAAAAGTGGCTCAAAGCACGAAAGGAAGTCTTACTTATATTTTAGTATCTAGAGGATTATTTTTATTATTTGGGCAAAAAATAGGATGATTTATACTTAAATTCATGAATATAGGCGCACATATACCCTCAAAAAATGCAATTGAAGAGATAAAACAGCGAAAAGGTGACACTTTTCAAATATTTATATCCAGTCCACAGATGTGGAAAAGCCCGAAACCTCGAGAAGATGTCGATATTTTACAAGATTATGAAGGGCCGATTTATGTTCACGCCCCGTATTTAATTAATGTTGCAACGCCTAACAACAAAGTACGTCATCCAAGTAGAAAACTACTCAAAGACACTTGTAAAGTTGCAGCAAGTTTTGGTGCAAAAGGAGTCATTGTTCATGGTGGATCGGTTGGAGAAGGTGGAGATATCGGAGTTGGGTATGACAACTGGAGAAAAGCTATAGAACATGTGGAAGACACCGGCATGAGAGTGTTAGTAGAAAATACAGCTGGTGGGAAAAATTCAGTTGCAAGATATATGGATTCTATTGAGAGACTCTGGGAAGTCATTGGTCATTTAAATGTTGGACTCTGTTTAGACACTTGCCATACATGGGCTGGTGGTATTCCAACAGAGAATGCAGTAAGAGGGTTTAAAAAACTAGTTAAAAAAATAGACTTAGTTCACTTTAATGACTCCAAAGATGGTTTTGAGAGCTCTAGAGATCGTCATGAAAATCTCGGTAAAGGCCAAATTCCTAAGGCAGAACTTGAGTATGTTATTAAAAACTGCAAAACAGATATTGTTGTTGAAACACCGGGAGGGCTTGAAGCGCAGAAGAAAGACATTGCTTGGATTAAACGTCGTTTAAAAAAATGAATTATTTACCATCTAATCTCGAATTTAAAGATGGAGTAGCTTTTATAGGAGAGACTTCACTTCTTGATGTTGCTAAAGAGTATGGTACTCCCCTATATGTATATGACTGGGAACATTTAAGAGATAATATTGATCACTTTACGAATGCATTTGGTGAGGAGACGTATTTTAGATATGCAGCAAAAGCTTTTATCTGTAAAGCCTTAGTCAAAGAGCTAGAAGAAAAGGGCTGGGGAGTAGATGTTGTCTCAGGTGGAGAAATGGCAACAGTACAAGCTGTTACTGGTACTTTAGAAAACTCATTATTTAATGGAACGTTTAAGCATAAAGATGAGATTGAGTTCTTTATGCAACATAATGGTGGCCATATCTCGGTAGATAATCGTTTTGAGATTCCAATGTTAGAACAGGTTGCAAGTAAATTAGACAGAAAACAACCAGTTATTATGCGTATAAATTTAGATGTTGGAGCAGAAACGCATCCAATGGTATTAACTTCAGGATACGACCAACAGTTCGGTATCTCTATTGGCTTTGCTGAAGAGGCATTACAACAAATTTATAACTCTCCTCATCTACTTTTTTCAGGAGTACATGTTCATATCGGAAGTCAGATTAAAGACCCAGATCGTTACAGAAAAGCAATGAGCGAGTGTGCAGATTTTGTCAATGCTCATCCTGCAAGTGTAGAGAGAGAAGTAGTTTTTGATGCAGGGGGTGGATTCTTTTCACCTTATGCAGGTGATGAAGTTGATCATGAATTAAAAGTATATGCTGATGCAATTCATGATGGGATTAAAGAACACTGGAGTGGGTCTTATAAAGTAATGATTGAACCAGGAAGAGCATTAGTAAATAATCCAGGAGTCATTTTATATACGGCTGGTGCCATTAAAGATGACCGGGGTGAGAAACCATATATTTTGGTGGATGGTGGTATGTCAGATAATCCAAGGCCAGCCCTATATGGAAGCGAGCACAAACTTTTTAATATCTCTGGTGGAAAAGTTGGAGAAGACGTTGTGCAAGCAGTCTCTGGTAGGCATTGTGAAAGTGGAGATTTATTAGTGAAAGATGCGATGTTGCCAAGTGATACTATGTCAGGAGATATCTTAATGTCTACATCTACTGGAGCATATACCTTTGCAATGGCAAGTAACTATAACCGAGTTCCTAAATCTGGAGTAGTTGCTATTACTAATAGTGGCGTTGTTGAGTTAGTAAATAGACAGAGCTTTCAAGATACGTTTATTAACGATTTATAACTCAAAGATCTAAAAGACTATAATTAACAGAAGAGATGGCTTTTAGAAAAAATAATACATATAAATACGAATCTGGAAAAACTTTTAAGTTAAGCAGAAGCGGAATAGACAGTTTTATAAAATGTCAGAGATGTTTTTACCTAAATAAAGTCGGAAACATTAAAGATATTGGTATGCCAGGATTTTCATTAAATTCAGCCCACGATGAATTAATGAAGAAAGAGTTAGATACGTATAGAGAAAAAGCTGAAGCACATCCTTATATGGAAAGTCTTAACAAGAATTTAATTCCTTTCCAACATGAAAAAATGGAGGAGTGGAGAAACAACTTCAAAGGAATAGCTTATCATCATAAAAAAACAGATTTAATAATTACAGGAGCTATTGACGACGTATGGATAGACACAGATACAAATGAGTTGGTAATTGTTGAATACAAATCGACATCTACACAAAGTGAAATTGATTTAAATGATGGTACTCCCTGGAAGGAGCAGTACAAAAGACAAATAGATATTTATCAGTGGTTATTTAGAATGAATGGATTTGAAGTCTCTGATGACAGTGTATTTTTATACTCAAATGGTATTAAAACAGCGGAGAAATTTAATGATGTTATGAATTTTAAAACATATGTTTTGGAATATAAAGGATCAACAGATTGGGTAGAGCCAAAGATTATTGAAATTAAAAAAGTTTTAGACCAAACGTCTATACCTAGCCTTAATGAAGAATGTGAAACATGTTCATACGTGGAATCAGTACAGGCTTACAATTTATAAATCACATAAAAACATTTTTCTTAGATAAAAATTTCTCATATAAACGCATTTTTGTTTAAATAATTTCATGAATGTAAAAATATTAAATACAAAGATTGACGATTTTGTGTCTTACACAATGAGTTTCTTGAACAATATCCAAGTATTTCATTGGCAAACTCAATCTTATGCCGAACATCAAGCGTTAGGCGAATATTATGAAAGCCTTACAGACTTAAATGACAAGTTTGTAGAGTCTTGGCAGGGAAACCAGAACACCAGGCTCAGGTTCAGTGAAGGTCCTTATTCTTTGCAAAATTATTTTTCTAAAGAAGAGACGAAGAATCTTATTAACGACTTCAAAGACCAAGTAACACAGTTATCTGGATTTGTAGCGGAATTAAACGAATCGAATTCTTTTGATGATATAGAGAATATTCTTGAGGAAATATCAGAGGTAAACAGCAGAACTCTTTACTTGCTAAGTTTGAGTTAAAGTTTAAAAAATGACCCCTCGGGGTATTTTTTCAAGATGTATCTTGTAAATAGAAATAGCCACATTTCACCAATTAGCAATACGATTGAAATTGGATGAATCCCATCTTGCACAAAACTTATGACTCTTGCAATCATCACAAATCCTAGAGTGACAAAAAGAATCCTAATCCAAAAATTATCTTTTGTTCTAAGCCAGAGAAGTGGTGCAACGCCAACTAGAATCCAAAGACCTCCAAGATCCGCCTTGATTTGATTTAATGCATAGTTTTCAGAGACAGTGATTCCAAGAAAATCAAAAAACTGATTATTGAATACGAGCAATGCAACTGCAACAGTAAATCCAAATACTGAAGTACCAATTACATTGACTCGTATAAATATTTTCATATATTATTGATTTGTTAAATCAATATCCATTCCTTGCATGTTTATTTCTAGTAACTTTCCAGCTTCCCTGTCTTCAGCTGTTTTTCCAGTTTTTTCAAACATTTTTTCATCAAATTTAGCTGTTTCAGTGTCAACATCATAGTTTTCAACCCATGCATCTCTTGATTCCTTTGAAGGGAATAAGTTGACTCCAATATAGTAAACACCATCTTCTTTTTCTTGATGGGCCCAGTAATATGTAACTCCTGTCGCATCTGTAAACTCTTTTGAATATTCTGTCCACACTTCTTTTTGAGCTTGAAAAGTTTCCTCATCATGGCTCTCGAATTTTGTAAGCATAATCGTCATTTGTTCCATTTTTCCTCCTTTTTAAATGTTCTTATTTAAATATACTAGAAACTAGAAAAGCCTGTTTTGATTGATTATAAAAGGCTTATTAACGAAAATTTAACACTTTAAATTACCGATAAATTTCAAAACTATGTATTTTTATAGGACTATGAAAGATAAAGTAAATAAATTTCTTGAAGCAGAAGATAGGGTTTTTAGAGCGCCTTACAACTATCTAAAAGAAAAAGGCATTATCGATAAAGTAATTGAGTTAAAAGCCAGATTTATTGAAATCTACGACAAAGACGAACACATCCCTTATGGTGGAAATCAAATGTTCTTTGGTGACGACTAAATTATTTACTTATACAGTACGGACAGTATTCATTAATTTTAAAATCTGGAGAAGCTTTTTCCTCTGCCGATAATGGTTCTCTACATATAAAACAATAAATGTAATCTGTCTCATTTAATTCTGTATCTAAAGCTACACGTTCATCAAAAACAAAACAATCACCTTCCCAGTAAGCTCCACCAGTTTCTTTAAAGTAATCAAGAACTCCGCCCTCAAGTTGTTTTACATCTGTAAAACCAGCTTTCATCATTACTGCAGATGCTTTCTCACAACGAATACCACCTGTGCAGTACATGACGATTTGTTTATCTTTGTACTCTTCTGGAAGTGACTTAATTGCATTAGGGAAATGTCTAAAAGTATCTAAATTTAGATCAATTGCATTTTCAAATTTGCCAACTCTAGTCTCGTATTCATTTCTTGTATCTAATACAAGAACTTCCTCTTTGCTATCAAGGAGTTGTTTTAAATCTTGTGGGGAAATTTTTTCACCTGATAGGTTTAAAGGATTTATATCTTTTCGGCCAAGAGAGATGATTTCTTTTTTAAGACGTACTTTCATTTTTCGAAATGGCTGTTCTTTGCTATAAGTTACCTTAAGTGGAATATTTAAAAACCTGATATCTTGTTCTAAAAAGAAAATAATTTTATCAATAGCTTGATTTGTTCCTGCGAGAGAGAAATTAATTCCATTTTTACTGATTAACATAGTACCTTTTAATTTAAGCTCATCGCACTTATTCTGATACAAAGAAATTAAATCAGCAGCATCCTCTAATGGCTGAAACTTATAACCAGCAATATTTACTGTGGTATTTTCATTCACAGCAATATTGTATATCTTGTTATTTATATAATCAGGCCTCTTTTTTGAAAAAAAGAAACCATATCAAAAATAGTTTCTTCTAATGGTCTTGGGTTGTGTCCTAGTTCTTCACGCGCTAGAGTACTCGGAACTACCTTGTTACCGCTTTTACCTGTATGGAGTGTGTCTACAGTTAATACTCTTGGTTTTCCTGTGATAAGAGATTTTATGTATTCGTAAGGTAAACCCAGGTAAGATACAAAATCTGGAATCGTAGATAATAGAACAGTTCTTCCAAGCTGTTGCTCCATCAACTTAGCAATATATGAATACAAATGATATTCTCCGCCAACTATATAATTTTGGCCAGTCCTACCTAGCTCAACTGCAGATATAGCAGTTAAGCATAAGTCTCTTACATCAACAAAGTTATATCCCCAGTTTGGAAGCAATTTCCTTTTTCCATTGGCAAGATTAACCATTTCTTGCATAGGTAGCCCAGGCTTAAAGTCATTTGGACCAACTATTGATGTTGGATGAATAATACTTGCATCCAGACCTTTTTCACAAAATTGTAATACTATCTTTTGACCATCTGCTTTTGATAAATCATATGGAACAGCATTTGGATCATCGATAAGTTTACGACTTTCTAGAAGGGGCTCTTCTATTGGGAACCTATAAAAAGCATCAACAGACGAAAAGTGGATTAATTTTTTCACACCAGCTTCTAAAGCTGCTTCACAAACATTTTTAGTTCCATCAACATTAACTAGTCGTATTTGTTTTTCATATCTTCTATCTAAATTTATTAAAGCTGCTGTATGAAAGACAATATCTACATTTTTAAATATAGGTTCTAAAGATTCTTTGTTGGTAATGTCGCCTTTTATAACCTCAACTTCAAAACCTTCATAAGCTCTGTGATCACCATCAAAGTCAATACACCTGATTTTAAAACCTTGTTTGCTCAGTTCTCTAATAAAATTAGAACCTACGTGGCCAGAACTGCCAGTTATTAAAGCAGTAGACAACACCCCTCCCTTTACGAGTTTTTAGGTAAATGTTTTTCTAAAAAATTACCTATCTGTTTAAAAGCTTCAATTGTCTCTGGCATGCTTACATCAATATGAAATACATGATACATACCTTCCCACTCATAATATTCATGTACACAATTGTCTCTTTCGAGTAATTCTTTAAGAGATTGGGAATCTGAAAGTAAAAGCTCCTCTGTGCCAACCTGAATCATAATTGGTGGAGAGTTTTTATAGTCCCCACTAAGTGGAAACATAAACTCATTTTGTTTATCAACATCATCCTCATCAATATAAAAGTTGTATAACTCGTCATTATTTTTCCACACCCTCTTCATTATTGGACCAAGAAGAATATCTCTATCTGCCATATCTTCTGTATAAGAATCTCCGGAACCAGATGGGTCAGCCCATGGAGAAAGTAAAGCAAGTGAGGATGGAAGAGCAATTTCAAGTTCTTTAAGTTTTAACATAGTAATTAAAGCCAAGTTACCACCGGCAGAATCACCCCCAATTGCAATTTGTTTAGGTGAATATCCAAAATCATTTATTAAAGACTCATATGTTTTTACTCCATCTTCTAACTGTGCAGGATATTTACTCTCGGGGCCCAATCTATAATCAGGTATATATACAGTTGTGTTAGTAATGTCAGCTAAGTAACTTACAAGAGAGTAGTGAGATTCAGGACTTCCCATAGCATAACCACCACCGTGATAATAAAGAAATATTCTTTCCGGGTCTGAATTAGGTGTTGTAACTTTTAAAGTTCTGATTCCCGCTAGAGAAACTTCCTCCTTAATTGTACCTTTAACTTTTGGACCTATAACACCTTGTAAGTTTATAAACCACCTGAAAAAATTAACTCTCCAAGCTGTTATCTCACTAGGGGTTCTATAAAAAGAGCTAATGAAAGAAGCAAAGCCTTTATATCTTTTTATACTTTTTTGTGCTTCATTGCTTATCATTTTTATGTTCTATGTATAACTTATGATTAGTATTGTTAATTTTCAAATTAATCTTGCGTGTTTTATGATTAAGAAAGTTTTTTTAGTGCTTTATTTTTCAGCTCAGGCTTAACAAATCCAGCTTCAATAGTATTTTTCGTAATACCAAGAATATCTTTTTCATCTAATCCAAACGATTCAACTACATTATTTACTTCTTCTGACATAGTTATATCACTCATAAGCCGATTATCTGTATTTATAGTCACATTAAATCCTGCATTAAACAATTCACCAAAAGAGTGTTCTGAAACATCGGAGTATGCTCCGCACTGTACATTTGAGGTAGGGCAAATTTCTAAAGCAATATTGTTGTCGAACACATACTGGGCTGCAGTATTTTGAAAAGTGACTTCACCATTGTTAAAAGCTATATCATTGATGATTTGAGATCCATGCCCAACTCTTTTTGCCTTTGAGTCTATAACAACTTCTTTAATACCTTCTGCAACTTCCCAGTCAGCATGGAGGGTAACGTTTATATTGTTCTCAACAGCCAAGGAGCAAGCTTCACTGTGATTAAGTACAGAAAAACCAACTTCAGGTCCTGCAAGATCAAAACCAATGACATCGTTATGTTCGATGCATAAATTTACAACCTCAAGAGAGTTTTGTTCTTGTCGCATCGCACATAATATAACTCCAGCAACAATATCATATTTTTCCATCCCATCTTTTATGCCATTAACTACTGAATCTACTACCTCACCAGTTGTTAAACCCTTAAAGGTATGAACAAGTGGAGCAAATCTTAGTTCTGCGTAAACAACCCCATCATTTGATAAGTCCTCTAATGCTTCTGTAGTTACTCTGTAAATTGAGTCCTTGTCCTGCATTACGCCAATCGTGTGTTCCCATGCTTCTAGATTGATCGCAAGTGATTTATCAGGTTTTGGTTGGATCCATTTTTTTAATTCATCATGGTTGGTTGATGGAAGGTTTGGATAATTTTGTTCATTTGCCAATTCGATTAAAGTTTCAACTCTTAACCCTCCATCTAAATGGTCATGGAGAACTGCCTTTGGAACTGTTTTTATCCAATCATGCATAGTAATCCTTAAAATTATTAGTTAAATATTTCTTATCTATATCATTATATTCTTATATGAGTAAAAAAGTTTACCTTCTCTGGTTTGGCCAAACTGTATCATGGACTGGATCTGCGATGTCTTTTTTTGCAATTGGTGTTTGGATATTTGAAACTACGGGAAAAGCAAGTGCTCTATCCACAATCTTATTTACAGTTGCTATAGTTGGAGTAATCACAGGACCTTTTGGTGGCGTTCTTGCAGATAGATTCCCAAGAAAAAAACTAATAATTATTTTTGATTTGATAATTGCAGTACTGATGTGCATCATTTGTTACCTTGCATTAAATGGTATGTTGACTTTAACTCTTCTTATTCCATTTGCTTTAGCGTTTGGTATTTTTGAAATAGCACATTGGACAACGTGGAGTGCTTTTTTGGGTGATGTAGTTAAGAAAAATGAAGTGACTAAGATATCAGCTTTATTCGAAAGTGCAGAAGCCATATCTGTTCTTATTGGTCCAATAGGTGGTGCATTTATATACTCTTTTTTTGGATTAACAGGTGTAATACTTGTAGATATTGTGACTTGTTTGTTTGGCATCGCTACAATCACTTTTTTTAAAAGTAAAAAAGTGGAAACAAAAAGTAAGTTAAACTTCAAAAATGTTTATTTTGACCTAATTGAAGCTTATTACTGGCTAAAAAAACAAAAAGGCTTGCTTACTTTGGTGCTAATTTTTTCATTTGGTAATTTCTTATGGGGTTTTACTACCGTTTTGATTCCTCCAATGATTCTTAGTTTTACTGACGCAAGAGGCTTGGGCATTGTAGAGTCAAGTGTGGGATTTGCTTTTCTTTTAGGTTCAGTCATATCTTTGAAATTATCTGACTGGCTTCAAGGAAACCTAAAGATTGCAATATATTGCGGTCTTTTAGGAGGATTGAGTTTAATTTTTGGATCATTCAGACCAAGTATTTTACTTCTCTGTATTCACGGGATTATTGCCGGAGTAAGTGGCACTGTTCAATATACTATTTCGTCTGGTGCATGGTTAGCAATTACTAACGAGAGTATCAGAGGTAGGGCTTTGGCCTTGAGAGGGACAATTGCTCAGATGTTAAGACCACTCGGAGTTGTCATTGCAGGACCCTTGGGAGATTATTTAGAATTTTCTTATTACCCTGCTAATTCTGATTTTTTATCACTATTAGTTGGAAATGGTCCTGGAAGAGGTTATGCATTTTTATTTTTTATTGTAGGAGTTCTGTACATTTTTCTATGGGCTATAAATTTTAATAATAAAAATTTATTAAGCCTTTCTGAGCAGGTAAGAGAAATCACAAGTAAGAATCATTTTTGATATGAAAGACATAATAATTACTCAAAATCATCCCATTAAAAAAAGAAAAACTCTTGGTCCAATTGGTAGATTTCTTTTGAAAATCGTTAATTGGGATATAGTTGGTAATCTTCCCAATGAAAAAAAAATAATCATCGCTTCGGCACCACATTCATCAACTTTTGATGCAATTTATGCTTACTTGGTTTGTTTAGCCACTGATTTAAAATTTTACTTTCTTGGTTCAGTCTCAATGTTCACTCGTATTGTTATACCTTTACCTTTTAAGAAAAATCCAGACAAACTTGGTATACCTCACCCTTTTGGAAAAATTCAAAACCGAGCACTACTTGAGTTTGGAGGAATACCTGTTTGGAGAACAAAATCAACTGGTGTTACACAACAAGTTATTGAACAGTTAAAAACAAAAGATAAATTCATTTTATATTTAACAGTAGAGGGCGAAATGAAAACAAATCAAACTATTAAAAGCGGTTTTCATTATATCGGTAAAGCACTTGATGCTACAGTAGTTCCAACCAAGATAGATTACAAAAATCGAAGGTTTGAATTAATGGAAGTTTTGGAACTTACTGACTCAGTTGTGGCAGATAAGGAAGCATTAATGGATAGGTATCATTTAGTTCAGGGTAAAAACAAAACATTTTACAAGCCAGGTACAAAGTAAGATGTTGGTTATATTTCTAACAATAATTGGATCGATCTCTCTTTTGTATCTATTTCCAAACATCACAATGTTATTTTCTATAGGAGTAGTTATATTTGCTGTAAGGTGGCTTATATACAATAATAAATTTTACGAATGAAAAAATATTTAATAATTTTGTTAGTTTTTTCAATGTGTAGTGTGGGTTCAGAACAAACAGGTAGGCTTTATTATCCTTAGCGAAATTTATCGAAAAAACCTTTTCGCCAGGCATATCCAATCACAACAGTCAGTAAAATACCTGCAAAAAAAGGCGGTATTCGGGACAGTAATAAAACAAACGTTACAAGAACTAAGGCATAATCCACATATGTCCAAAATTTACTTGTCATTTTTGGAATCAAATTAAAGTATCTAAGAATAGAAACTGCAATAATTCCAGTTAATAAATAATACATTTCTTTAATTATACGTATTAATAAACTAAATAAAATAATGTCAAAAACTGCAATAATTACTGGTGCAAATAAAGGAATCGGCTTAGCTGTTGCAAAGGATTTAATCGCTAAAAACTATCAAGTTATTTTAGCTTGCAGGGATACGGCAAAAGGAAAAATGGCTGAAGAGTTTCTTGGGAGTAATGCAAAATTTTTGGAATTAGATTTATCAAAACCCTCAAGCATCAATCAATTTGTGAATCAAATTAATTCAAATTATTCAGAGATTGATGTTTTGTATAACAACGGAGGATTAATTTACAGAGATTTTGAATTAACGGAGGAAGGTTACGAATCAATGATTTCTGTAAACTACTTTGGTTCCTTTAGGTTAGCTTTGATGTTACTAGAAAATTTACATAGAAGGTCTGGTAGGATTGTTCAAGTCACAAGCCTCACTATGTATTTTGCAAGAACATTTAACTTAAGCAGACTTCACTCTAACGATTCATTTTCTTCGAGTAGTAGGTATAATTTTACAAATTTGCTTAGATCAATGTTTGCAATTGAGTTAGAGAATAAACTTAAAAAAACATCAATATCAGTTTCTGTCACCCACCCAGGTTTTACAAATTCTAGACAATCAAGACCATACAAAGTTAAAAAAATTAAAAAGCCTTTTTACACTTATTTCTCTACAAACATAAACACAGGTATTGCCCCAATTATTCGAGCAATTGAAGATGAAAATGTAACAGCGGACTTAGTTTATTCGCCAAAACTAATTGGTATCTATGGTAAACCGACACTTATGCGTCACAACAAATTAGTTTACAATCAAAAGCTAAGAGATAAACTTTGGTCATATACAGTAAACGAGCTTAATTTAGATATATGATAATAATTCAAACTACAGTAGATGAGCAAAAAAAAGCAAAAAACTTAATAAACCTACTACTTGAAACAAACAAGATTGCATGCGGAACTTTTCATGAAATTCAATCATCTTATAAGTGGAAGAATGAGTTAGTTGAGGATTCAGAATTTGAAATTTCTTTATATACAAAAGAAACTTTGATGAGAGAAGTTGTTGACATTGTGAAGCAAAGACACTCTTATGAGCTTCCAAAAATTACAGTATTGGAACCTGTATTTACTTTACCTGAGTATGAAAACTGGGTGTCAGACTCAACTACTTAGTAGAGTTAACATAACTCCAAACGGAATAATTATCTAAGTTAATAGATCTTTCATTGTTCTTATCTAAAGCAGCGATAATTTGAGCTCGATGCTCACCTGCATGAAAAATCAGTTGAGAAAGTATTTCAGAAACCGTACTTTTGCCTTCACCTTTTGATGTCATATAAGTTACCTCCTCATCCTCTCTATCAACATTTTTCATTAAACTTTGATCAATCCTGTTCAGTTCAATTAGTAATTCATCAATAATTTCCGAATCATCAGTGCTTTTAAGTTCGAAGCGTGAAAAAGACTCACCATTTAATCGCTGACCATACAAATGTGATGCTCCTGCAATGTGGATCATTATTGTTCGAACAGTCCATTCTGGGTCTATTACAAAATAATCAAGAACTTTTGTGTCTAGTTTTTTAATTTCTTTATATATTTCTTGATTGGCCCATGCCATATGTTCCAGCATTAATTTAATACTTATCAATTTTCCTCCAATTTTGATAATCTCTCATCAATTTCATCCAATTTATTCATTACTATTTTTAAGTCATCTTGATTTTGTGCACTTCTTATGTACCTCTCATTTTGCCAACGCATACCCCATTTTGTTAGAGGTAGGGAAATGATTGCTATAGGAAATAAAATTAAACTTTCACTCCAAGAGCCTTGAAGAGAAATTAACAAAAACAACCCTGCAAACAATGTATACATAAAATACATTATCCACTTTTCCATTGCTTGGGTAAATTTACGCTCTTTGTTGGCCTGTGTATCCATACTATTATTCTAACTTTTCATTTAAACTGGGCTTATGAAAGTCATTGTTATCTGTACCGGAAACTCTTGTAGATCACAAATGGCAGAAGGGCTAATAAAAAATAAATACCCAAACTTTGAAGTAAGTTCAGCTGGATCTCATCCTGAAGAAAGTGTAAATCCATATGCTGTAAAGGTGATGCATGACATTGGTATTGACATAAGTCAAAATGTTCCAAAAAATGTAAATAAATTTGTCGATGATGAGTTTGATTATGTATTTACAGTATGTGATTCTGCAGTGGAAATATGTCCAGTTTTTAATAATGCAAAAAATAAAGTACACAAGTCATTTGTTGATCCAAAACGAGACTCTTACGATTCTGAGGAGCACGCTATAGAAATTTATACAGAAACTCGTAATTTAATAGAAGAGTGGATAAATGAATATGAAGACATTTGGAGTTAAAAAATTTTAATGAATGAAATAATTGAAAATATTAAAAATAGAAGAAACACAAAAAATTTTGAAAATAAAGATGTTTTAGATGAAGACATAAAAACTATCTTAGATGCAGGGACTTGGGCTCCAAACCATAGAGACACACAGCCATGGAGATTTGTAGTAATAAAAAAAAATGATTCAATAAGGGAAAAAATAATTGATGGAATTATTGATCTAAAAGAAAAAGACTCAGGCAATAATCAAACAGATGAGCAAATTACATCTATTAAAAATTCAGTAATGACTAAACCGGTATTAATTTTTGTTTATAGCTTGATAGATGATAACCCAATTATTTCAGAAGAAAATTATGGAGCTGTATGTTGTGCTATCCAAAATATATCATTAGCTGCAACTTCTATAGGGTTGGCGACAGGTTGGTCTACAGGAAAAATTTCTCAAATAAATAATTTAGATAAGTTATTTGAGTTAGAAGAAAATTTAAAAATCGTTGGTGTATTAACTGTTGGATTTCCTAAGTCTCAACCTTCAAAAAAAAGAAAAAATGTAGAAGACGTAACTAAATGGATTTAATTTTTAATTAGAAAGATTGTAAATAAAATAAGTATTTTTTTATACTTACAAAACTACTTTTCATTGAATTGCTCTTTTCTGTAAAAGTTGAAAAAACAAAGAGTAGCAAAAGAACATAAGATATGCCATATCATATGTGCTTGTATCCAAGAATCAGGATTACAAGATGGGTCTTCTGGAACTCCTGTAAGCCATATTGTATAGGCAGAATAAAATGAGAGAAAACCAACCCAAAACCAGGGACTGTAAGATCTTTTTACCGTAACATTTTTTTCTATATTTGGTGTGAATGCTGGAAGAAAATAAAAAAGAACATGCCAGTTATCTAAAGGGTTTTGAATTACATCAATTAATCTATTACCAAATAATTCTTGGACAATCAAAACTACAAATCCAGCTGATAAACGACCATAAAAATTTGGAAAACGAACCAACACTTCAGTTGATAGCCATAATCCGATGCTTACTTCAAAAATATCTAGACCGATACCAAGACCTGAACCAAAGTTCCAATAAGCAATTGCAAAATAAATTAATATAGATAGGTAGATATAATAAAAAGTTTTTTGAGTAAAATTTGAAAGCCTTTTTAGGTTATAAATCCATAAAATTAGTATGTAAGTCACCATACTTACATTATCTAACCACGCTCCAAACTTAGTGTGGGTTCCGTGCATAGCCATTGAACCAGGACCTAAGAAAGTTGAAGCTGAAGCATACAACAAAGCAAGGCTAGAAGAAGAAAACATCATTATTCCTTTAGATGTTGTCGCATCTTTGCTTAATTTATAGAACATATATAGGCCAGTAACAACAAAGCCTAAATTTCCTAATGTATTTACGGGCTCTCTAAAAAATCCTCCACTTACTCTCTCACACCATCTAGAGATTTCACCAATAGCTTGTTCATTTTGAGCTGCAGGACCCCATCCGTTGTATCCAAAAATTACGAATAGTAATGCAGTAAAAAATACAGAATATAATGCATATGAAAAATAACTTCTCTGGAGATTATTTTTGTGCTTCATTTAGGGCAGACTCCATGTCTTCAATTAAATCTTCAACATTTTCGAGTCCAACGGATATTCTAATTAAATCAATAGGTGCACTTGCTTCAGTATCTTGAGCATTGTCATGTGTCATTAAGTATGGAAGTTCAATCAGTGTTTCAACACCACCCAGACTGACAGCAAGTTTGTATAAATCTAGCGATTGCCAAAACTTCTCTTGATTTATGTTGTCTTCCAAATAGAAGCTCATCATTCCACCAAAGTAATCCATCTGCTTGACTGCTATTTCATGGTTATTAAAACTTTCTAAACCAGGGTACCTAATTTCTTTTATGTGTTCAGAGCTGTCTAGATATTCTGCTAATTTATGCGCATTTTCAGAGTGAAGTTTTATTCTTGGACCTAAAGTGTATAGGCCTCTTTGAACTAAATAAGAGTCAAAAGGAGACATAATTGCTCCACCTTGTCTCTGATAAAGCATTAAAGTTTCATGGAGTTCGGCATCTCTACACACTACGGCTCCACCAAGCGTATCGCTATGTCCTCCGATGTATTTTGTGGTTGAATGCATAATGATATCTACACCGTGTTCAAAGGGTCTTGTTATAAAAGGTGTTGAAAATGTACTATCTGCAACTAGTAGGGTTTCATGTTGATGAACAATATCTGCAATTTTTTGCAAATCATATAAATTCATTGATGGATTAGATGGTGATTCTATCCAAGCAAGCTTTGTTTTTTCATTTAATAAATTGCCTAGTGCTTCATGGTCTGAGAAGTCACAAAAATTTACTTCGACTCCACGTTCTCTAATTATTCTTGAAAAATAGTTAGTAGTTCCACCGTATACATCTTTTGTTATTACTACATTGTCACCTGGCTTAGCTAGTTCAGCGATTATAGATACTGCAGACATTCCTGAAGCCATCGCAAAAGCATGCTGTTCTTCATAATTTTCTATACCTTCAAGGGAAGCTAAGGTTCTCTCAAACAACTCTCTAGTTGGATTGTTTATTCTTCCATAAAAATAGTCTGACTCACCAGGAACATCATTTTTGTAAGTTGTTGATAAATGAAGCGGTGGCATAATGTCTCCGCTAGCTGGATCAAATCGTTTATCTGTATGAAGCGCTTTTGTGTTCATACCGTATTTTTTAGATTTACCCATATATGGAGTTTAAATCATTTAGTAGTACATTGGTTAAATAATTTTGCTATTTTAGTTTTATGATTAAAAAAATTTATATTGCAGGACCTCTATTTAACAGGCATGAACAAATGTATTTGGAAGAAATTGCAAAAGAGCTTGAAGGGAATGGGTATGATTGTTTTCTTCCTCATAGAGATGCAGCGATCGGTATTGAAGAGTCTGAATTAAAAGGTACGGACATGTCTCAGGAGACCAAAGACACAATATTTAATAATGATTTAAACGCATTAGATGCTGCTGACTTAACCGTAGCTCTTTTAACTGGTCAAGATATTGATTCTGGAACTTCAGCAGAGATAGGACATACATTTGCTAAGGAAAAGCCAGTAATTGCTATCAATGCTAATGAGAGAAGGTATAGAAACTTATTCGTTGAAGGAATGTTGACTGTAACTGTTAATAATATTGATCAGTTAATTCCTGAAATTAAAAAACTAAACTGAAACTAAAAGATTTTTAAACCCTCTTATACCAAAAGCACCCGTTCTTGTTGGTTCTTCAATTAAATTAAATTCTTTATTAAGTATATGGTCAAAAGAGACACCTAATTCTAGCCTTGCTAAATGAGTACCAATGCAAAAGTGTATTCCACCACCCCAACTACTATGATCCTTCATTTCTCTTTTGAAGTTGATATTATCAGGATTTTCAAAAGCTCTAGGGTCTCTGTTAGCTGAACCTAATAACATTGCTACTTTTGAGCCCTTTTTAATATTATGTCCACCTATTTCAACATCTTCCAAAGCGTATCGTTGAAAGAACTGCAAGGGACTGTCGAACCTAATTAACTCTTCTACTACATCATTAATTTTTTCGGTTTCATTTTTAATATCCTCGAATGGTTTTTTTAGAGTTAGTAAGGCATGAAGCCCATTTCCTAATGTGTTGACAGTAGCTTCATGTCCTGCATTAAGAAGTAAGATAACTGTACAAATAATCTGGTCATCAGTTAAGTAATTGTTGTCTTGTGACACTTGAGATAATCTTGTTATCATATCATCTTCAGGATTCTGCCTTCGTTTATTAAGTAAATCTTGAGTGTATTCAATAAATTGTTTTGCTGCTTCTTCAGCTTTATTAGCATTTTGTTCTGTCACCTCAAAGTCGTACATTTTTACGATTTTATGTGACCAATCTAAAAATTCTAAATGATCACTTTCAGGAACCCCCAAAAGTTTTCCAATAATACTTACAGAATAAGGCTGTGCATAATCTTTTAACATATCAAATTCTGAACCTTTAACACTATTAAATATTTCTTCTGATTTTTGTTCCATAAATGGAACTAATTGCTGTACTGATCTTGGGAGAAAAGCTTTAGCAACCAACCCCCTAAGCTCTTTATGTAACTGACCTTCTAAATTTAAAAGAGAAAACTCTTCAGATTTCCAAAAATACTCATACGATCCAAATTGATCAGATCTTTTGTAAGCAGTTGAAGTGATTGGTATTTCCTGATTTCCGATTGATTCTTCAAACCCATCTATATGATTAAAGGTTGTACCAAATGATTTTGTTGATTGGATGCTTCGAACATCTTGATATCTAGTAAAGAAGAAAAGGTCATTAATTTCATCCCAGAAAACCGGTGTGCTTTCCCTAAACTCTCCCATTTTTTCATATGGATTTTTTATAAACTCTTCGTTTTCCGTGGGTAGATGTAGTTCAGGAATATTCATATCATTAAAATATCACTTTTAATAGCAATTTCTACAAATTTATAAAAAATTTTAGTGACCTTTTATAGATGATTTGATATCATCTCAACCATGACAGAAAAAAAATCAATGCTTGATGGAGAAAAACAATACCATATTGGACTTGCGCCGGGGGATGTCGCTGATTTTGTAATTTTACCGGGAGATCCAGGAAGAGTAGAGTTTATTGCAGGACATTTTGATGAGGCAAAAGAAGTAGCATTCAACAGAGAATATAAAACATTCACGGGTACATACAAAGGTAGACCAGTAAGTGTTATGTCAACAGGAATGGGATGTCCCTCAACAGCAATAGGTATAGAAGAGTTAGCAAACATTGGGGTAAAAACAATGGTTCGACTTGGAACTTCTGGAGCTATGCAGGAACACACAAGAGTTGGAGATTTAGTAATAGCTAATGGTGCCGTAAGACAAGAAGGTACATCGATTGAGTACATGCCAATTGAGTACCCTGCTGTTGGATCTGCTGACATGATATTTGCACTGGAGCAAGCTGCAAAAGAAAAAGGAAGCACTTATCATATCGGTGTCGTTCAAACAAAAGATTCTTTTTATGGACAACATGACCCAGACTCAATGCCAGTATCTTACGACTTAAATCAAAAATGGGAGGCTTGGGTTCGAGGTGGCGTATTATGTTCTGAAATGGAAGTCTCTGCCTTATTTGTAGTTGGAAGTTATAGAAGAGTAAGAACAGGAGCCTTACTTGTAATTTATGGTGACCAATCTAGAAAAGAAGCTTTAAATAAAGATACATATTTAGACGCTGTAAGTAATGCAACAAATATTATCTTAGAATCAAGCTTAACTATCGATCAGTAGATATTTCGACTAAAAGATTAGCTATAAGAAGACTGAGTACCTTTTTTTGTTACTGACTGACTAGCTTTTTGTACTGCTTTTTCTATACAAGTTTCTGGTGAGTTTGATTCTGATAATTCATATGCAAATGTCCCGATAAACGAATCACCAGCTCCAGTGGTGTCTATTGCATCTACATAAGGAGCATCAAAATAATGTGTTTTATTTTTATCAACCAAAACAGCCCCTTTTTCACCTAAAGTAACAATTAAATTACAAGGCACTTCTTCATTAAATTTTAAAAAGTTTTCATCATTAGGCTCCATGCCACTTATTAACTCAAATTCATTTTCATTTGGGATTAGCCAGCTAACATGCTCTAAAAATTCTCTTTCAAGTTTTTTTGCAGGAGCTGGGTTAAAAATTGTTGTGATAGAGTTATTTTTTGCAAATTTGAAAACTTCATGATTGACTTCCATGGGAATTTCACACTGTCCAACTAGAACAGAAATATTTCCGATTTTTTCCATCGATGATATTGCTTTTTGTGCATCTATTTCATTATTTGCACCAGGAATAACAATTATTCTATTTTGGCCTGTTGAGTCAACCCATATTGGTGCTACACCACTTGCACCTTTGACTAATTGTATATGATCAGTATTTACATTATTTGCTTCGTAGTTATTTATTGTCATCTCTTTATAAACATCATCACCTAAACACGTAATCATATATACATCAGCTCCAAGGAGCCCAGCCATAACAGCTTGATTAGCTCCTTTTCCTCCAAAACCCATTTGAAATGAATCACCAAATAAAGTCTCTCCATCAGCAGGAATATTTTGAGTGTATGCTATTTGATCAATATTGGAACTTCCAATTACGCAAATTTTTGAACTCATAAAACTAGTATAAATTTTTTTTTACTATTTTCTACTAAGATTCTTTATGTGAAAATAAATTGGGACTCCGAAGTCTTAAGTACTGTATCAAAAGCTGTAGATCAACTTGAACATCTCTCAATAAATAAAGATTCAATAGAATCTGTTGCTGATTGGCTCGCTTATGAGGAGTTTCCTTTTCCAAGTATTGTTGCTGCAAGAGATGATGCGGATGATTTTATTAGAGCAACAATGTTTATGAACACTTTAAATTTTGCTTTTACAGATTTTGATAAATCTATTAAATATGAAATAAACGAAGATGGAAAAATTCTCTCTGACAGCGAAGCAATGTATTTTCAAGTAAACAATGCAATAAGTTCAGGGATTAAATTAACAGATGGAAATGAAATGGCAAGTATTTCATTGCAGCAGCTAAATAATATTTTTGTTGGAAATATTGAAATGCCTATGTTGAAAGAACGAGTTGAGATATTAAACGAAGTAGGGCAAAAACTTGTAGATAGTTATGAAGGTGATTGGATAAATTTTATAAACAATGGGCCAAAAAAACTGTATTCAAATGGAGATGGACTAATAGAAAGATTAGTCGATGAATTTCCAAGATTTAATGATTCAGCACAGTTTAAAGGGAGCAATGTTAAATTTTATAAATTAGCTCAACTAACATTTTGGGTAATTCATGCAGAACTCTCTGGATCCAATTATTTCAAAATAGAAGATATGAACTCCATGACAGCTTTTGCTGACTACATAATCCCAGTTGCTTTAAATTTAAAAAAAATTACTACTTACACTTCTCAATTAGACCAAAAAATTAAAAGTGGAGTATTAATAGAGCGAGATTCTGATGAAGAAATTGAAATTAGGATAGCATCAATTTTCACAACAGCCCTTTTGACAGAAAGCATAAACGAGAGGCGACCTGAGGACAAAGCAATCATAATACCTCAACTAGATTATCGATTATGGAAAAATTATCATGCCACACATTATCCACACCACTTGACATACACAACCATGTATTAAGATGAAAAAACTAGCAATCCTTCTTTTGCTTTTATCTTTTTGTGGCGGAACTGCAGAAACTGACTTGGATTCCTTTGCCGAGGAAATGCTTGTTGCTAAAGATGTTATGTCTGAAGTACAACAAGAAAGCCAAAAGAAATACAAAGAATCATTACCTGAGAAAATAGATAACTGCCTTAAATTAGCAGATGCTATTGAAGAAGTGTTTGACACTATACAAATTGAGGCATATGAAAGTGAAATATATAGAACATATTCTGGCTTAGATGCCACAAAGCTTGACTATGTGTATGAGGCATTAAGAATTAATAAAATAGGAATGGATGGTTTAGAAAAAATTATTGCAGAATATGAAATCAATAATGATTACCTAGCTGGATTAATTGAGGGATTTTACAATAATTTTGAAGATTCAAGAGAAGCAAATCAAGCATTAGAAAATCACCTGATATCCATAGATAACCAGTGGACAATTCAAGAAGAAGTTGACTGGTGGGAAGAAAATCAACAATACAGCATTAAAAACTGGAGAGATTCAGAAGAATATCTGCAATTAATGTCAGATAAGTCGCAAAACACTTTAAACCCCGATCCAGATTTTGTGGTTAGCGACAGTTACCCAAAAAATGTATTACGAAAGCATTGTGATAGTTTATAAAATATTTGATACTCTAGTTCTATGACAAAACGAAAATTTTTTATTGATACAGATACCGCATCAGATGATGCTGTTGCATTATTGATGGCTCTTGAATATCCAGATGTAGAGGTAATAGGAGTGAGCATAGTTTCCGGAAACATGCCGGTTGAACAAGGAAGTATTAATGCTAGGTACACGATTGAGCTCTGTGAAAAAAACGTACCAGTATATGTTGGGAGTGACAAACCAATGGTGAAAAAAAGAGAACACGCAGACTGGTTTCATGGACCGGATGGTATGGGAAATATGAACTATCCAGCTCCTAAACTTAATGAACACGATTCTGATTACATGGAAGTTTTACAATCTTTAGTCGAACAGTATCCGAATGAGATAACCCTTGTAACTCTTGGGCCGTTAACTAATATTGGCTATTTTGTAAAAAAGTATCCAGAATCCTTCAATAAGATTAAAAACATAGTCATTATGGGTGGAGCGGCCACAACAGTTGGGAATGTCACACCTGCGGCTGAATACAATATTTGGTGTGACCCTGAAGCTGCTGACATTGTATTTGAGTCTGGACACCCTGATATAACAATAGTTGGTTGGGAGCTTTGTCGAGGAGGTGCAAATTTAACTGAAGATGAAATGGAATTTGTTTATAGTTTTGAGACAAAAAAAGGAGACTTCACAATAGATTGTAACAAACATGCTCTCGATTCAAGCCAGAATTGGTTGGGTGATCCAGGATTAGGATTACCAGACCCAGTAGCCATGGCAGTAGCTCTAAATGATGATGTTGTGTTAAAGCAAGATCGACATCATGTAAAAATTGTAGTGGATGGACCAGCTAGAGGTATGACAATTGTAGATGAGCTAAATGTTGGTGAAAGCGACCCTCATATAGATGAGTACTGGTCGCATACAACAAAAAATATCAATGTTATTTGGGAAATTGACAATAACGAATGGAAAGAGACGCTCTACAAGACTTTAAAAAATTAGTCTTCTTGCCAAGTTTTTTCTAGAAACCCTTTTCTTCCACTAGCTTGAGCGTACATTTTATAACGCATGCTTTGTTTTTTATAAAAATCTTGATGATACTCTTCAGCAATATAGAACTCTGGAGCAGCTGAAATTGCAGTCACGATTGGTTTACTAAATTTTCCTGATTCATCTAGTTCAACTTTTGATTTCTCAGCTAAGTTCTTTTGTTCTTCGTCAACAGTAAAAATCTCAGTTCTGTATTGGGAACCAACATCTGCAAATTGATAATTTAATGCAGTTGGGTCTATGTTTCTCCAGAACACTTCTAACAATTCCTCATATGTTACTACTTCTGGGTCAAACAATATTTCTACAACTTCTGCATGACCTGTCTCCCCAGTCGTTACTTCTTCGTAAGTAGGATTTTCTACGGTACCACCCATATAACCAGAGGTAGCTCCAATAACTCCCTCAATAGCTTCAAATGGAGGTTCCATACACCAAAAACAACCACCAGCAAAATAAGCTTTTTGATATTTATCGTCCACTATTTCTACACTTTCTATTGTTGTACATGAAACAAATAATAGTAATAATAAAACTTTTACTGTTTTCATATTTTAAATATTAAACGACGATGAAAAGATTAATAAATTTTATCAACAAATTATATTATTTTTTAAAATTGACCTTCTAAAGTCCATTCAAGTTTTGGTCTAATTAAATATATTGCTGGCAAACTAACTAATGAGCTTATTAGTTTTATGCCAACCATAGATGCAAATATTGACCATACAACACTAATTGGTATTAACCCATAAAAGGCTATAAAAGAAAATACTAGTGAATCAATAGGGGACGAAATAGCATTTGAGGACAAAACTCTTCCCCATTGATACTTATATTTAAATTTATTTACCCATCTTTGGTACACATAAGTATCTATTAACTCTGCAATTAACATAGCAATAATTGATGCAGTCACAATTCTCCATTGAGGCCCTAAAACTGTTGACCATTCTGTTTGTGGGCCAACCTCCATATCAGCAGGAGCTGTTGAGACCCACCAAAAATATACAACCATTAAAATATTTACTCCGGCTCCAGTAAAAATAGTAGCTCGTGCCGTTTTTGTTCCACCCACCTTGTGAATGAGGTCTCTTAAAGTAAACGTAAGAGGGTAAATTAATGTACCAGCATCTATAGAAAATCCTGCAAAAATCACAATTCTAAGTGATGCGATATTTGCTATTAAAGTACAAGCAAGATATAAACCAACAACAAAAACAAGCACACCCAACCATGCACTTGAATCTTTACTTGAGATAATATTGTCTTTATTCACTACTTCTCCTCGTATCAATTGGTTTAATTTAAGTAAACATATATTACACTTCATATGAAATTTGAAAAAATTAAAAAAGCTTTTTAAAAAAATTTTTAAGTTTTATAATTAAATTAATCCTTCGACTTTTAAAGCGGAGAGAGGAAATGAAAAAAACAGTACCTTACATTACTAATTTAAAAAATAACCGTGTTATTTCTATGATGACGGCGTATGATTACCCATCAGCAAAAGCTGTTTCTGAAGCTGAAATAGATATAATTTTGGTTGGTGACTCCTTAGCACAAGTTGTACTTGGTCACGATGATACACTATCAGTTACCGTAGATGAAATGTTGCATCATGTTAAAGCTGTAACTAACGCAAAACCTTCAAGCTTAGTTGTTGCTGACATGCCTTATATGTCTTATCACATCAGTAAAGAAGATACGATAAAGAATGCTGGAAGATTTATTCAAGAAGGAAAAGCTGATGCTGTAAAAATTGAAGGCGGTAAAAAAAGAGAAGAAACAATTCAAGCCTTGTTGGAAGCAGAGATACCTGTTATGGGTCATCTTGGTTTGACTCCACAGTCAAAGAATCTTATGGGTGGATATAAAGTTCAAGGTAAAACTTTAGAGTTAGCTAGGCAATTATTTGAAGACGCCTTACTTCTTCAAGAGATTGGTTGTTTTTCAATGGTTTTAGAAGGAGTTCCAACGGTTGTTGCACAGTCAATTTCTGAGAATATCAATATCCCTACTATTGGTATAGGTGCTGGAAACTTAACAGATGGTCAAGTTCTTGTTTTACATGATTTACTAGGAATGAAGTCAAAAGAATACATTGATGCAAAATTCGTTAAGAGATACGATCAGCAATACGAGACTACTTTAAAAGCATTAAAAACATATAAAGACGAAATAGAAAAAAGAGATTTTCCAACCGATGATTACTCATATGACATGGGTAATGACATAAATGACTCTCTTAAAGAGTGGAAAAAAGAAATTAAAAAAATTCTGTCATAGTCTATTTCTAGTATTAAATTAATAGGTACCTGCTTCGAAAGAAGCCACGTAGTAGTGTCCATAGGAGAAAAATGAATAAATATGATTTAGTCTCAATAGTGAGACCAACAGCAGACGATACAGTCGTCGAAACAGTACACAAATCCATAACAGATGTTATTTCTAGTGGTGGAGGAAATGTCTCAGAACAAGGTGTATGGCAAAAAAGAAAGCTTGCCTACGAAATAGATACTTTCAAAGAAGGCATCTATACAATCACAACTTTTGAAAGCCCTTCAGAAGTTCCTGCGGAACTCGATAGAGTGCTAAAAATATCTGATGATGTCATTAGACACAAAGTCTTAAAGATGGAAAGCTAGAGGTAGATAAAAATGGTAGACAATACAGTAACAATAGTTGGAAACTTAACTGCTGATCCAGAAATCAGAGTGACCGATGGTGGTGCAACATTAGCAGAAATAAGGATTGCACAAAATAAAAATAAAAGAACTGCGGATGGATCATGGGAACCAGGAGATCCAATGTTTTTTCAAGGGACTGTTTGGAATGACATGGCAGAAAATGCTGCAGCTTCTCTTCAAAAAGGCATGAGAGTCATTGTGGTAGGTAAATTGAACTACAGATCTTGGGAAACACAAGATGGACAAAATAGGTCAGTAGTAGATATCTCAATTGATGAAATTGCACCAAGCTTAAGATGGGCCAAAGCAAGTGTCGAAAGAGCCTCTGGTGGAATGCCTTCTAGCCAAGAGCCTGTAGCTAGAGAAAATTATGAAGAAGACGAAGCACCGTTTTAGGGAGATTTAAAAATGGCAAATACAAAAAGAAATACTGGTAGAAGATCTTCAAAATACGAAGCTCCTAAACCAAGAAGAATTACAAAAAAACAGATCGAAAATGCAACCTACAAAGATGTAAAACTTTTAGAAAAGTTTATTTCTGATCGTGGAAAAATTAGATCCAGCTTAATTACTGGTATTACAAAACAAGAACAGGCAAAGGTAGCTAGATTAATAAAAGTTGCAAGAGAGCTAGCTCTTTTACCTTATGTAACAACAAGTTCATACAAGCAAAGCTACAACAGAAGATGAAGTTAATCTTAAACTCAGATGTTCAGTCATTAGGACGAAAAGGTGATGTTGTTGATGTTGCAAAAGGGTATGCAAGGAACTATCTTTTGCCTAAAAAATTAGCAATAGTTGCAACAGCAAACAATCTTGAGTTCGCCCAAAAACTACAAGAGAAAAGACAAGAACAAGCTCAAATCAATTCCGAACTTGCAGAGTCGATTAAGACAGCACTCGCTGATGCACATATTGTAATTTCTCAAACATCTACAGATGAAGGAACTTTATATGCAGCAATCAGCAACGACCAGATTGCTCAAGCAGTTGAGACATTTTCAGGATATAAACTAGAAGAAAACCAAATCAATGTCGAAAATCAGGTAAAAGAAATTGGCTTACACACTGTAAAAGTAGTTTTAGGACCTGATACAAGCTTCGATATTACTTTAGAGATAGTTCCAGATACAAAATAATGGTTGGTCCTGAGGCACTTTCATCCAGAGATAACCAAACTTTAGGTAAGGTTCCTCCACATAGTTTAGAAGCAGAAGAAGCTCTTCTAGGTAGCGCATTGCTATCAAGAGATGCTGTAACAAGGCTTATGGAAGAAGTAAAGCCAGCAGATTTTTATAGTCCTTCAAATCAAAGTGTATATGAAGCAATGAAAGGACTTTTTGATACAGGTAATCCCATAGACACTGTAACTGTATCTGAACTAATTTTTAAAGATACAAAAAACTCATCTGTAAACGCTTCTTATATTGCAAGGCTTGTTGAAAATGTTCCTAGTTCTGCAAATTTTGAGAGATATATTGAGATTGTTTTAGAACACTCGCACAGAAGAAAACTTTTAAAAGCTAGCGGAAGAATTGAGCTACTTGCCATGGCTATGGATAAAGAAATTCACAGTGTTTTAGATGAAGCAGAACAAACAATATTTACAGCCTCTGATGATGCAATTGGTGATGGATTAGTTGGAGTAAATGATGTTCTTGAATCTGCAATAGAGAGAATTGAAGAAATTGAAAATAGGGGTACTGGATTGTCAGGGCTTCCAACTTATTTTTCAGATTTAGATTATTACCTTTCAGGCCTACAAGAAGGAAACTTAGCGGTTCTTGCTTCAAGGCCAAGTATGGGTAAATCTTCATTAGCTTTAAATATTGCAACTAATGCAGCAAAAGATGGAAAGATAGCAGCATTTTTCTCTCTTGAAATGACAAAAGAGGAGTTAGTTCAAAGAGTCTTATTTTCTGAAGCAAAAGTTACTTCTGGAGATGCAAGAAAAGGTCAATTAGGACCAGAAAAATGGTCAAGAGTTGTAGAGGCAGCTTCGAAAGTTAATAGCCTTCCTTTGTATTTTGATGATGCTCCTGTGATTACAGTTACAGATATACGCGCAAAATCAAGAAGGTTAAAGTCCTCCAAAGGTCTAGATTTAATACTTGTTGACTACCTACAGCTAATGCAAAGTTCTTCAGGTGATAATAGACAGCAGGAAATTGCTGAAATAAGTAGAAATTTAAAAAATTTAGCAAGAGAACTTAAAGTTCCGATATTTGCTCTTTCACAATTAAACAGAGCTGCAGAGGCTAGGGAAGACAAAAGACCTCGTTTGGGAGATTTAAGAGAATCCGGAGCAATTGAACAAGATGCAGACATAGTTATGATGCTTTATAGAGATGACTATTATAATCCTGGCACCGAGAGACCAGGTGTTGCGGAAGTAAATATTGTAAAAAACAGATCTGGACAAACTGGAAAAGTAGATCTTTTCTTTAGTAAAGAATATACACAATTTAGTAATTACGCTAAACAAGACCAACAATAAGTTTGAATAAAAAACTTAGGGCTTATCTCCTTATTAGCTTATTAGCAATTTGCTGGGGATCTATTCCCTTAATAATTAGAACATCTGATGTTAGCTCTATGTCTTTGGTAGGAATAAGAACTTTTCTTGGGACTATTTTCCTGTTAATTTTTGTTCTTAAGAAAAAGCAGATTACAAAAGATTTATTTTATTCTGGAATTTTTTTAGGCCCTTTACTAGCCATACATTGGTCAACAATGTTCAAATCTATAGAGTTGAATACAGTAGCTGTTGGAATTGGATTAGTTTTCTCATATCCAATATTTATTTTGATAATTGAATTCTTTCGAGGAAAAAATATCAAACTACTACAAGTGGCACTAATATTTACTGGTTTTTTTGGCTTATATCTTCTTTTAGATTTCTCTACAATCTCATCAGCTTCAGGAGTAGTTTATGGACTAGTTAGTGCGATTTCTTTGGCGATCTTAATAATTTATGGATCTTCAAAATCAGTCCAATTTGGAGGGTTAAATGTTGCATTTGTACAGGTCTTTTTTGCAGCAATAATTTTATCTCCATTTACGTATGAAGGGTTTTCTTGGATGATAGATAATTTATTAGTTAGCGTGTTCCTTGGATTTTTTTTGACAGGGGTTGGATTAACAACTTATTGGTATGTAATTAAATTTATACCACCTGTATCTATTGGAACAATAACTTATCTTGAACCTGTAACAGGAGTAATTATTGGAGCAATGATTTTAAATGAATCGTTAAGAATATCTCAGTATGTTGGTTTTGTTATTGTGATACTTATTGGAATTACTCAAGTTATTTTCGATACTAAGAATCAAGTTCAATCTCCTGAAAATTAGAATTTTCTAAAAATAAACTGAGTTCAAATTGTAGACCAGAATCTTTTAAATAGTTTTTTAGATATTCAGACTGAACAAAAATTGGAAAAGAAATTTTTCTAAAATTTTCACGACTTAAGTGGTCTATGATTTTATTGTCTTCTAATTCTTTTAATGCACTAGATACTTTTTCAAAACTGATTACAACTTTATTATCTTTGAGAAGTTCAATCACGTTTGAATAAAAAGGGTTAGCGCTTTTAACTTCATTGGTTGAAATCAGTGAATAATCTGCTTTGAGATGATCTAAATTCTCTTGGTTTAATTGCAAAAAGGTTTCATTTTTCTTGATAGACAATTTGTTGTCTTCGAGCAATAAAAAATTATATTCCATATTTTGAACATTAATTAATTAATAAAATTACAACTATTGCAATAATTAATTAATTAACTAACTTTATTCTATGAGAGTTTTACAAGGCACTGGAGTATCGCCTGGAGTTAATGTTGGAAAGCCAATTAATATAGAACGTGAGCTGGACTTTTCTATCGAAGCAGTTATCTCATTAGATGAAGGAGTAAAAGAATTAACTGCAAAATATAAAAGAATTATTGAGAAATACAATTCATCATCTCGAGAAATAGAAGCTGAAGTTTTAGAAGCATATATCTTAATTCTTAATGATCCCGAATTAATAGATAGTTTATCTGAATTGAATGAAGCAAACTTAAAACAGATTTATGACCTATTTTTGCAACAATCTGAAGTATTTAAACAAATGGATGATGAGTATTTTCAGCAAAGATCTGAGGATATTGAAGCAATAGGAAAAGAATTAATATTTACCCTCCAAGATATATCTATACAGTTTGATGCAGATGTTCCTCAAGTTATATTTGCAAACGAGCTAACACCAAATGAAACATCATCGATGAATCTAAATCTTGTCCAAGGTTTTGTTGTAAAAGAAGGAGGTCCAACTTCTCATGCTGTAATTGTGGCAAAGAATTACGGCATTCCATGTATTTTAGGGATTAGTGTTGCTGACTTTGACATAGACAATGCTGTAGAAGTTATTATCAATGGTTCAACTGGGGAATTAACAATTAATCCTGACGAAAGCTCATTAAAAATTGTTGAAGAGTATAAAGCAACTACAACCAAACAGCTTGAAAACTACACAGAAGAAAACTTGAATAAATTGGGCGTTGAACTTAGGGCAAACATCGGCTCAACGGACGAGATTAGAAGTTTTGATGATTCATTAATTAAATCAATAGGTTTGTTTCGTTCAGAATTTCTTTATATAGAAGAATCAACAGAACCTGAATTAGATAGCTTAATTAATTCAAACAACCTACTTAATGAAAAGTTTGAGGAAACTATTGTTTATAGAACATTAGATATAGGAGGAGACAAACAAGTTGATTATTTAAACTTACCTCAAGAAGAAAATCCATTTTTAGGAGTTAGGGGGGTAAGGCTTACTTTAGAAAACAGACAACTTTTTGAAACTCAAATTACTTCAATTTTAAACTCGAATATTTATGAAAAAGTAAAAATAATGTTTCCTATGGTCGCAACTCTTGAAGACTTTCAAGAAGCAAAAGAAGTGGTGGTTTCTGTAGCAGACAAATTAGATGCCAAAATTCCCAAAATAGGGATTATGGTAGAAACACCGTCAGTTGCTATATCCCCAGAAATATATATAGATGAGGTAGATTTTTTCTCAATTGGAACAAATGATCTACTCCAGTATTCATTTGCAGCTGATAGAGGTATTACATCTTTAAAAAAATATCATGATGTACTAAATCCTTCTTTTTTAAAGCTATTACACAACATAATAAATACTGCTTCCCAAAATGATATTGAAGTATCAGTCTGTGGTGATATGGCCTCTGACACAGAAGGAGCTTACATGCTTTATCTTTTGGGTTTAAGAATATTTAGCCTAGCTCCATCACAGGCTCCATCAATAGTTTCATCCCTGCTCAATGCTCAAGAAGCTTTGAAAAATATAGACATAGAAGAAATACTATCTCAAAAAAATTCACAAAGTGTACGAAAGTTCATAATATAGTTTTATATTGAAAACTTATGGCGTAATACTTGCAGCAGGTGACAGCACTCGCTTTGATGAGGAAGTAAACAAGCTTTTTTATAAAGTAAATGGTAAAGAGCTTGTCTTATATCCTGTTGAAACTTTTTTAGACAATAATGAAATTGATGAAGTATTGTTAGTTTCTTCTAAATCTAACAAGTCAGCATTTGAAAAACTTTTGAAGAAATATCAAAGTGTTTCAATCATACTCGGTGGAGATTCGAGACAAGAAAGCGAGTATTGTGCACTTCAGTATTTACAAGATAAAGCTACAGATAATTGCTTTATAGTAATACATGATGCCGCTCGTTCTTTTTTGTCTTCTGAACTTTTAACAAGCTTGGTAAAAACAGCGGAAGAACATGGATCCGCAGCGCCTTATTTAGACAACAGTAAATTTTATGATATACAAAATGATGAAATTGTTACTCAAAAAAAAATTGTAGATATTCAGACACCTCAAGTTTATAAATATAAAGAATTGTTTGAGTGTTATTCGTTCCTATCAAAAAATAATATTACTGGTATGGTTGACACAACAGAAAGCATGTTTAACTTTAACAAATATGAAACCCAAGTAATAAGAGGTGAAGAGAATAACTTAAAAATTACTTATAAAAGTGATTTAGAAATTATTGAGAAAGCCATTATTTAAAAATGAACCAAATAGATAAATTTAAAAATTTTATAGAAGATCGAAATGAAAATATTAAAGTGGGACTTGTTGGAGCAGGTCAAATGGGACAAGGTATTGTGTCCCAAGTCTCAAAAATGCACGGAGTTGATCTTGTGTGTATTATTGATAGAAATCAAAAACAACTTGATATCGCTTCTGATAGGTATAAAAAACAAAAAGAAAATACGATTCTTTTATCTGATAGCATTGCAGCTCTAGATAATGTTGAATTAGACATTGTAATTGAGGCAACAGGAACACCTGCTGCGGGGGCTAATGTTGCAAAGAATGTTTTAAATCGAGGTATTAATTTAATTTTATTAAATGTGGAAACAGAGGCAACTATCGGCTTAGCTCTAAGAAAAGAAGCAGAAAAAAATAATGCCATAGTGACAGTTGCTGATGGTGATGAACCTGTAGCTGCTCTTGACTTATACAACTTTGCTACAGAACTTTCTTTTGAAGTTATATCAATTGGAAAAGGTAAAAATAATCCATTTAATACATTTGCTACTCCTAGTTCATTAACAAAAGAAGCCTCTTTAAAAAAAATGAATCCAAAAATGTTAACAAGTTTTGTTGATGGAACTAAAACAATGGTTGAGATGGCTGCACTTGCTAACTATTTAGATTTCAATATAGATGTTGATGGCATGCATGGAATAGATGCAACATATGACAATATAAACCAGTTTTATATTCCAAAAAAAGATGGAGGATTATTAAACGAATCGCAAGTTGTTGATTTTGCTTTTGGAATTGCACCAGGTGTTTTTGCTGTAATCTATTCTGAGGATGATTATGTAAATTATGAAATGGAATATCTCAAAATGGGGGAAGGTCCATATTGGACTTTGGCTAGGCCTTACCATTTAACAAGTCTTGAAATACCAAGAACAATAAGACATATTATGTTAGAAAAATATTCAAAGTTGAGTGCACAAAGTTGGAATGTTGAAGTTGTTGCTTATGCTAAACAAGACATTGAACCAGGTACAAATCTTGGTTCGATTGGCGGAGATTATATATATGGAAAAGCACAGAAATTACAATCATCAAAGGGCTTCCTTCCAATTGGTATTGCAGAAGACAATATTGCCACAAATGCGATATCAAAAGGAAATCCTATTGCAATTGGAGATGTAGATGCACAAGATAATGAGTTATGTGAATATTGGAATTATCAAAATCAATTATTAGATAGTGATTAATTTTACAAAGAGTTATTATGAAACTTGATACTGATGAAAAATAATAAACAAAGAACCGGAGCTCAAGAACTCGATTTTGAGTTAGTTGACCTTTACAAATCAGATAGCAACAAATCATCTACTATTGCTCTTCATTTTGACACTCAAGAAACAAATCAATTTTGTGATTTCACTGAAGCTGTTTTAGAAATTATTGCAAAGAGTGGTATTAAGCACGGCTCTGTTTCACTTTTCACACCGCACACAACCACAGCAGTAGTTATAAATGAATCTGAAACAGGTTACATTAATGACTTTAAGAAAAAGATTGAAGAACTTGTACCTTCTGATTCTTATTACGAACATGATGATTGGGATCTTAGAACTGAAAATATGCAGGAAGATGAGAATATTAATGGCAGGTCACACGTAAGAGGAACAATAATTGGTTCTTCTGGCGTAACTTTACCAATAATTAATTCTGAATTAATTATTGGAAGATGGCAAAGACTTTTCTTTGTTGAACTAGATTGTGCTCGTTCTAGAAGACTTTTTGTTCAAACCCAAGATTTAAATTAACCTTTAACTTCTAAAAAATAATCAGGTTCTTCATCTATTTTCCATTTGATATTACATCCCATACTTGGATATTGAGGAGATATAATCTCATTAGAGTTCAAGTAGGATTCCACTGCTTGAGCTAAACTCTCTCCTGTCACAGGTTTATCATTACCTGGTCTAGAGAAGTCAAACTGCCCTCTGTAAATAAGTTCGGAGTCACTATTAAAGAGAAAAAAATCGGGTGTACATTGAGCTGTAAAATTCTTGGCAACAGTCTGATCTTCATCAACTACATAAGGAAAGTTATACCCTAACTCCGCTGCATACTCTTTCATCTTTTCAATACTATCTTCTGCATATTTTTCTTGAGAGCTATCGTTTGAGTTAACGCCAATAACACCGATATTTTTAGCAATTAAATCGTTTGTAAAGTCAACTAATTCTTTATTGATATGTTTAACAAAGGGACAGTGATTGCAAATAAACATTACTAAAAGACCATTATTTTCGGAAAAATCACTATTTTTATGATATTTTTCGTCAATTCCCCTCAGATTAAATTCAGGCAATTTAGTACCTAAAGGTAACATTGTTGATTCTACATCCATTTTTCCTCACTTTTTTATTTAATATTTCACAAGTATACAAAGTACTTGGGCTAATGAGACCTGAGTATGTTTCCAGAGTTACATAAAATGTAAAATTTTCGTTCAAATTAGCTGAATCCTGAGAAAAACTTTCATATACTTAGAGGGATTATTTTATAAATTAATCAATATAAAAATCAATCGTTAGGGGGATTGTAAATATGAAAGAATCCATACAACGCGTTGGCGGTGCTATGTCAGGAATGGTTATTCCTAACATCGGCGCATTCATCGCTTGGGGTTTGATTACAGCACTCTATATTCCAACTGGTTGGACGCCAAATGAAGATTTGTCATCCATGGTTGGACCTATGATTCTAACCCTCCTTCCACTTTTGTTAGGTTACACAGGTGGAAAGATGGTACACGGTCATAGAGGTGGTGTGATCGGTGCAGTTGTTACAACAGCTATTATTGTTGCAACTTCTTCACCTCAGTTCCTAGGCGCTATGGTCATGGGACCAGCAGCAGCTTGGGTAATGAAACAAGTTGACGACAGATTACAAGACAGCATTCCTGAAGGCTTTGAGATGTTATATGATAACTTCTCACTTGGTATTTTGGGTTGGGGTCTTTCTGTCATAGCTTATAATGTTATAAGTCCAGTACTTGACGCAATCACACAAGCTTTAGGAGATGGTGCAGCTGCACTTGTCGACAGTGGATTAGTTCCACTAGCAGACATTCCTATTGAGGTCGCTAAAGTATTGTTCTTGAATAATGCTGTAAACCAAGGTGTATTAACACCTCTAGGTGCAGCTGAGTCAGCAGAAGCTGGCCAATCAATTTATTTCTTGTTAGAAACTAACCCAGGTCCTGGACTTGGATTGCTTCTAGCTTATTGGTTTGCTGGAACTGGTATGTGGAAAGAATCCGCACCTGGCTCAATCATTATTCATTTCTTTGGAGGAATCCATGAAATTTACTTCCCATATGTCCTTGGTCATCCAATTATGATCATCGCTATGTGGGCTGGTGGAATTTCAGCTGACCTCTGGTTCGTAGCAACTGGAGCTGGTTTAGTTGGACCTCCTTCACCGGGAAGTATTTTCGCATACATTGCTATGCTTCCTAGAGGTGGGGCGTTCCCAGTGTTAGCTGGTGTAGCGATAGCAACAGCAGCATCAGCAGTAGTTGGTGTTATCTTGTTAAGAGCACGTCCTATTAAAGAAACAGACGCAGGAGTAGATACAGTAATCGAGAGTAATATACCTGGTGTCTAAATAAAACTATTAAGTTATAATTGACTTGGGAAGTAAAATTCCCAAGTCAATTTTTTTTGGAGGAAATTATGAGTTCAATTAAAGGTTCAGAAGTTAAAAAAATATGTCTTGCTTGTGAGGCTGGAGCAGGGTCAAGCTTAATGGTTAAAAATGGTTTAATCAAGAAAGCTAAGAAAGCAGGACTGGATGTTGAAATTGTTCATGCTCCTGCAACTCAAATACCTGATGATGCAGACGTAGTAGTTTGTCATACTGGACTAGCTGGAGCAGCAAGAAACGCAGCTCCGGAAGGCTCTGTTTTAATACAATTTACTATGTTTATGAATGATCCAAATTTAAAGAAGTTAATTACAGATATATCTGAGGATAATGAGATAACTTCTTCATGAATCAAATAAATGTATTGATAAAAGAATCAATACAGACAAATAAGTCATTTACAGACAATAAAGAGGCAACAGTAGCTGCTGGAAAGATATTATTTGAAAATGGCTATGTTCAAGAAGAGTATATAGACTCAATGCTTGAAAAACTTGAGACACAATCTTTTGCAACTTATATAGGAAATGGTGTTGCAATACCACACGGTATGGCTGAGGGCTCAAAATATGTTAAGAATACAGGAATTTCAATTATTCAGGTTCCTAATGGTGTCGAGTGGAATGAAGAAAGAGCATATATTGTGGTTGGAATTGCGGCTAATTCTGATGATCATATGAATGTTCTAGCCTCATTAGCAGATGCTATTGAAGATCCGGATGAAGCAAAAAAACTTTGGAGTGAGTCTTCAGTTGACAGAATATTCGATCTTTTATCTAAAAATCTATGAAGTTAGCCATCCACTTTGGGGCTGGAAATATAGGTAGAGGATTTATTGCTCCTATTCTCCAAGAAAATAATTATGAAGTTGTATTTGTAGATGTAAACAAAGAATTGATTGAACAGATTAATTTATTTCAGGGTTATAAAGTAAGCTCTATTAGCTTAAATTCGTCTTCAGATATTTTTGTAAAAAATATTAGCGGCTTAATTTTAGATGATAAAGAGCTTGTTTATGAGAAATTAGCACAAGCTGATCTGATCACCACATCAGTTGGGCCTAGGTTTGTAAAAGATATTTTTAACTTAATATCCAGAACCAAAACTGAAAAAACACAAGCATTTATTGCTTTTGAAAATATGTATAGAGCATCATCAACTAATTCAATTGACAGCAGTCTGAGCAAACTTATTTTAATTGATGCTGTAGTTGATAAAATTATTCCACCTCAGAATAAAACTTCATTAGACGTAATAGTCGAAGAATACGGATCAATCATATTAGATAAAAATATTGAGATAAAACCATTAAATGAATCAAAAATTGTATCATACAGAGATTATGAGCATGAGTTTTATAAGAAGCTGTGGCTTCTTAATGGCTTGCATTTAAAACTAGCTTATTTTGGTCTATCAAGAAATTTCAAATATATTCATGAAATTTTAAATAATCAGGAAGGAATAGAGTTTGCAGAGAAAGCTCTAGATTCACTTTCAAAAGCTTATAATTTATTTTCAAAGAGTACTGAAGATTTAAAAGATTTTAAACAAACTATATTAACAAGGTTTTCATTACCCGAAATTCAAGATGAAGTAATTAGAATTGCTAGAAATCCAGAGATTAAATTTTCAAAAGACGAAAGATTTGAAAGACCACTAAGGCTTTTAATTTCAGTAAATGAAGGTGTAGAGACATTTAAAGAAATAATAGATATTATTTTTGAAAATGAATTTGAACAAGTAGATGGATTTCGTGATTTTAAAAATAGTCAACTTTCTTATGATAAAAATTATTTTTATAATGAATTTTGGAATGTTGATAATTATAGTGAGAAATACATTCAAGCATTAGGAAATTAAATGATAGAAAAAATATTGTCTGTTAAGGATAAAGTGGGTTTACATGCTAGGCCAGCCAGTCTATTTGTGAAATTAGCACAAGAATTTGATGGATCGGTTTTAGTTAAATTTAATAAAGTCAATAAAGATACAGGTGAAGAAGAATTAGTTGAAAAAGACGGAAAGAGTATGATTGGTATTCTAAGCCTAGGTATTGCTAAGGATAAACCATTTACACTTGTTCTGGATGGAAAAGATGAAGAAGCTTACATGTTAAAATTCGAGGATTTAATCGAAAATGAGTGACGAACTTAAAAACTTACTTTTGCAATCAAATAAAGTTAATGATTCAGAAATGTGGGATGCAGAGTATGATTCCCTTCCTGTCGTAATTGCAGATTCAACTGCGACTTTGGATAGTGCATTATTAAAATTAGATGAAGTAGGTGGATATGGTTACATTGCAACTTGGAGAAAAAATTTATTTGCATTTAATACTAAATTACTATCCAAACGATGTGGATTGATTGATGAAAATGGCAATTTGCTAAAAGCTGCAAGAGTACCTAAAAATTAAATATTATTTCTAAAATTGTATATTTGTAATCTAATTATCTGAATTGTATTCATAGCGACAATAGTGACACCTATTTTGATAATTTCTCTCATCCACCATAGGTTTTGTGGGATATCCATATTATTTCCAATAGAGCCACCGATCAATCCACCAACTAAACCTGATGATATAAGTAGTAAGTAATCACGACTGCTCGCTCTTTTAAGAAATAAAGAAGCAATTAAACCGTATACAAGCCAACCACCAAGTAGGGGGACTAATGCGTAAATTACTTCCATGGAATAATATTAGTTGATTTGTTTCAACTATTTCTTTGCTATTTTTTTTACTATAAAAGATTCTATTCTTCTATTGTCCAGTTCGGTTACTGTTATTTCTAGTCCATCAATAGTAATTTTCTCACCTTCTGCGGGAAGTTGTTCTGAGTGACTCAAAAACAATCCACCAACTGTAGCAATGTCTTTATCACTTTCCTCTAAACCAAAAAATTCTTCAAAATCATCAATATCTGTTTTACCGTCTACTCTCCATTGGCCAGGACCTATTCTTCTAATTCCAAGGAATCTTTGATCATGTTCATCAGGTAAGTCACCAACGAATTCTGAAAGAACGTCCTTAATTGTTATTACACCTTCTATACCACCATTTTCATCAATAACACAGGCAAAACTTGATTTGTTTTCTCTTAGGATATTTAGCGCTGATAAAACTGTTGTGTATTCGGGAAGGTATATGACATCTTTTACAAGGTTTTCAATTTCAACTGAATCTGAAGCAGTCTTCAAATTAAACAAATCTTTTACATATACAATACCAAATGTACCGTCAAGTGATTCTGATTTTGATACAGGCATTCTTGAAATTCTTTTTTCATTAACCAACTGTTTGACTTCAGCAATATTAATAGGCAAAGATAAAAATAAAACATCAACTCTTGGAGTCATAATTTCTTTTATTGGCCTGTCTGAAAAGTCAAGCAATGAGTCAATGATCTCTCTTTCGGCTGGTAGTATTTGTCCTTCTATTTCCCCCAATGCTGTTAAAGCTTGAATATCAGCTTCAGTTACTTCTGCATCATCTTTGTCGGTTGATCTAACAAACTTCATGATTATTTTTGTTATACCATCAGTAAAGGGTGCAAAAATTTTTGATAAAATCTCAACCAAAAAAGTAGTTCTAGACAGAAATGAAATAGGTAGTTTTGTAGCAAGCGTTTTAGGGGTGATATCTCCAAAAATTAACACAATTACAGTTGTGAATACAGTAGCTAGTGCACTTCCTGCGCTTTCTCCAAATCGTCTTACAAAAATCAAAGTTGCAACTGATGCCATTAAAATATTAACAAAGTTGTTACCAACTAGTATCCCACCAATTGTTTTCTCTATATTATCTTTAGCTCTTTTAATCCTGTTATTCTTCCTATTTTCTTCTAGTTGATGAACTTTTTGAATAGGAATAGATGTTATGGCTGTTTCTGAACCAGATAACATTCCTGACAGCACTAAGCAGACAAAGAACACTATATATAAAACGATGTCAAAGTTGATACTCAATTTGTATTATTGATTTTAGATAATATTTGATTTAAGTAAAAAGGTTTTTTAATTTAGTTTTTTCAAGAGGTTTAAGTAAATAACTATCTGCTCCTACTCGTTTTGCTTGAAAACTATCCGCTTCCCTATCAATTAAGAGAACAATAGTTGAATCAATAACTAACTCACTTCTTTTAAGCTCTCTTACCATGGAGGGTCCACCGTTATTGTTTACTTGCATGTCTATAAAAATAAAATCGTATGAAATAATCACATCTTTTGCATCATTTAAATGAGTAAAATTACACTCAAAATCAATTAATTTTATGAGTGAATCTTTTACCCATGAGTTGTCGGTTATCAAGCAAATTTTCACAGTTTTTAAAGAATACTATCCTATATATTTAAGTATATAAAATGTTAAAACTATTACCTATATTATTTATGGCAGCACTAAACACTGTGAATGTCAATATATTTGAAATCGAAGGTATTTTTTCAAGTGGACATATAAATGCTATTGAAAGATACATTGAAGATAACAGCAAGGGAGAAGAAAACTTCTTTGTTGTTCAGTACAATGCTTCAGACGTAAATTTAAATTCTATAGATGAACTTCATAATATTTTAAAAAATATGGATGCTCCAAAAGCAATTTGGGTAGGACCAAACAAAAGAGAAGTTGATTTGAGTCTTTTACGAAATTTTGATTTTGTAGGTTTGTCTCCTGGAACAATCATTACAAATAATGAAGGTCAAGGTTTATTTGAAACTATTTGCGACACAAATACTTGTACCAACAATGATGTTTTAATTACAGCTGAGGAAGGTATCTACAAGGATTATTTAATTGTAGGCTCTATGGGCGCATTTGTGGAAAACATAGGAAGTCAAGAGATACCGTCAAGAATCAGGCAAATATCTTTAAGTTTCGATTTAAGCTCTGAAGAAATCAATCAAATTAGATTTATAAAACCCTCGCTTTTTGAAAGATTTTATATAGCAATATCAAATCCAGTATTCACATACTTATTTTTTGCTCTTGGTTTTGCATTAATAGGTTTAGAATTGTTTGCAATAGGACCTGGCTTAATGGCATTTAATGGGGCATTGTTAATAGCATTTTCTTCAATGACATTTCAAGAATACAACTTAAACTATATGGGTTTACTAATTTTCTTGGTATCGTTTTTAATGTTTATAAAAGTTCTCTCTAGAGGCTTTTTTGGCCCACTTGGTGTAACAGCGCTGATAGTGATGCATAGTTCTTCACTAATCATGTTTTCAGATTATTTACTTAGAATTAATCATTTTCTCTTATTTGGCTCTTCATCAATAATTGCCTTCTTTTACTTTATTGCAATACCTACAGTGATTAGATCTCGACTTACTACTGATACAAGTGCGATGTCATCATTGGTTAACTCTAAAGTTATTTTGGTGGAGTTAATCAACAATAATCAAGCATTAGTAAGGTTAAATGGAAAAAAAATTGTTGTTGATAGAATTGAAAACAATTCTTATACCATAAAAAATGAGTACAAACTTGTTGAAGAAGATGGAAAACTCATAATTTAGAGGCTTACTTCGCGAAAAAAATCTTTTTACAGATTATTTTCAACGTTTACTGTTTTAATATGCTTCAAATTAAGGTTTCAACTTGGCAGTACGATGCTCTTTGTAGACAACACAGCAGTAACTTATTCTTTCCACCTGCCACTTTTGAAAAAAAAGAAGACCGTGAAAAAAGAGAGGCAAAAGCAAAATCTGTTTGTAGTGGATGTCCGGTAAAGATTGAATGCCTTGAAGAAGCAAATGAAATTTCCGAACCTTTCGGTGTTTGGGGTGGCCTCAATGAGGTAGAACGAAAAAGAGAAACTATTTACAATTAATTTATTTTCATTCTTAAACCGCTACTATCTATTTTTTTTGTTATTAACTCTCTATCTAAAAATTCCAGATATGGAATAGCATATTTTCTTGAAAGAGACGATTTTTCTTTAAAATCTGATACTGAAAAGTTTTTTGGCAAAATGTCAATAATTTTAATTAATTGACTTCTTTGCTCTTCTGATATAACTATTTTTTTTGAAACTCTATACAAACAATTATTTATAAATAGAGATTTAATCGCTTCTGTCTCATATTTTTTTAAGTCAATTTCATTAACATTCAATGTATCACCCAAATTAGATTTAATTTCTGTAAGAAGCTGGGTATCTATATCTAATATTTTATTTTCTATAATTTGATCTTTTTGAATATTTATAGATTCAAAGTCAACGAAAAGCTTTTTTAATTCTTCTTCCTCTATATAAAAGTTTTTATAAAAATAATTATTAACACCAAATTTGTTAATTTTGTATATATTGGTTTTAATGTTTTCCTCTAAATATTTCAATTCATTATTTTTTATATAGAAATTTTCAATTTTTTTGTAATCGTCATAGTTACTTTCTAATAGATTTTCTGGAATCAAAGTAAATATATCTTTTGAAGTTATATTATTTTTCATCCGAGATTCTTTGATTATTTTTTTTATCAAGTAATTATTATTTGTTGAGTACAGAACACTTCCTCCACTAAAAGTATTTTTAGATAAGTTATGTATTAATATTTTTTGAAAATCTAGGACAGGAATACTTTTTTCCAGATGCACAAGCACTATTGTTTTGTTATTAATTTTGATAGTTTTAAAATTTTTTATTGTCTGGGTTTTTGTACCAACATAAATTCTTAAAGTTCCTTTTTCCGAGAATAATCTGGTATCAGTATTTGGTTTAACAAATAAGAAAGTTTTCTCTTTCAATAATTGGTTAGTTAACAAACTGCCTTTTTTTGCTTTACTTTTATTATTTTTTAAAGATAATGCAATTCTTGATGAAGATAAGATTGAAGAAGTCAATTTTTGACCTAAACTCTCGATTTCCCGTATATCTAATTGATTGTGCTGATCATCTACAAAAACATTTTTAAAATCCATATTCTTACTTGCAGTTCCAGTAATTACTTTTCCAATTCCCTCAATGGAAAAAACCCTATCAACCCATAAAGAAGGTGGATTGATATTTATTTCAGATTTGCTGAAGAATTCATAAATATTTTTTTTTACTATTTTTTTGTCACTATTTATCGAACTAAACTCAATCACCCCAAAATTAATTTCTTTAAAGTCAATCAATTTATTTTTTAAATCATTTTTACTAAATACAATTTCTTTTTTATCTATTTTTGTTAGAAAAAAGAGAAGATTATTAACACCTAGATTTAAGAGTGACAAAAAATGTTCTTCTGATTGTTGAGACCAGCCCTGAGTTGAGTCAATACAGAACAAAACACCATCAACGTTGGAAAAACCACTAACAGTATTTTTAAAATAATCTGAATGACCTGGCACATCAACAATTGAAAATCGTTTTTCTTCAAAGTCAAAATACGTATAACCAAGATTAATGGTGAGGCCTCTTTGTTTTTCTTCTTTTAAACGATCAGTTTCTTGTCCAGTTAAGAAATTTACTAATGTAGATTTACCATGATCAACATGGCCAGCTGTCGCCAATACGGTCATATTGAATTCAGAAATTTTGCAATTTCATTATCTTGACTTTCGAATACACTTCTCAAATCAATGTTGATTTTTCCATTAACTACCCTAGGAATAATTGGATATTCGTTACTTACTAATTTCTCTAAAACTTTTTCTGATTCATCAATATCTAGAACTATTACAGGTGAACTTAGAGTAATGTTTGGGAGCGTTCCACCACCAATTAAGCTTTCACCATTAATAATTTTATATTCTAAGTTACTTTTCTTAATAATTTTTTGAATTCTATTCTCTAGCTGCGAATATGTGTTTTTTAAAAGGTTCCAAAACGGAATATTTTCTTCATTTTTTTGAATATATAATTCTGTAGTTTTTTGAAGTTCATACAAAACTATATCTGAGCATCTGTATGTTCTGAAGATACTGAAACTTTTTATTGATTCTATTAGTTTGTACTTTCCTGCAATAATTCCAGACTGTACAGAGCCAAATAACTTATCTCCAGAGAACATCACAATATCGACACCATCTTTTATCGATTGTTGAACTCTAGGCTCTTTTTTAAATATGGATAGACTGTGTTTCTCAAGAAAAGATTCCTCAACCACTAAACCGCTACCAAGATCATGGAGAAGTAATGTTTCATATTTGTTTTTTAAATCAACTAGTTCACTGAGGCTAACTTCTTCAGTGAAACCACTAATTGAAAAATTACTTCTGTGAACTTTTAATACCACAGAGTTGGGATGTTCTTTTAGGGCTTTTTCATAGTCACCCAAACGAGTTTTATTTGTTGTGCCAACTTCAATTAAATTCATACCTGTTTCAGAAATGATGTCTGGAAGCCTGTACGAGCCTCCAATTTCAATAATTTCACCTCGAGAAACTATGACAGTGTCTTTGTTATGTATTTTTGTTAAGCACAGTAATGAAAGATAAAGAGAAGAGGCATTATTGTTAACAAAAGCTACATTTTCAACATTTAATAAAATCTTCATAGATTCTGTTAAGTATTCATTGCGATTGCCCCTTGACGCAGTTGTTAAGTCATACTCTATATTTGTATACATTCCTGAAAAAGATATATTTACTGGAGATCTACCTAAATTTGTGTGAAGTACAGTACCAGTGGCATTTATAATTTCTTTTTGTTTTTTCAAACTAAGCTTATTGATTAATTGTTCAAACTCTTTTTTTGCATCTTCAGGATCTTTATTTACCGAAAGTATATTTTTTGCAAATTCGACTTTTATATCTCTTGGAAGGTTGGAATTCGTTGACTCAACTAGTTTATTTACGGAAATATTTTCCATTATTTTGAAAGCTCTTCAAAAACCTTTGCTAAACGGCCAGTACAGGTTTCATCAACTATTGGAGGTAGCTTATTAGCTATTACAGAAATGAGTTTTTCAATTTCTATTTTAGTTGGAGTGTTTTTTTCTTGAAGAATTAAAGGCGTACCATCATCAGCAATATCATTTGTATCTTCACTAATAGGAATTCTACCCAGTATTGGAAGTGAGAATTTTTCTGCTAGCGCATCTCCTCCTCCTTTGCCAAATATATTAAACTTATCACCGCTACTTGTTTCAAAATATGACATATTTTCAATAACACCTAAAAGAGGTATAAAACTTCTTTTTGCCATATCAGCAACTCTAGTCGCAACTTTTTGTGCCATAAGCTGAGGAGTTGTGACGACAATGAGTTCTGCTTGAGGAAGTAATCTACTTAATGCCATTTGAATATCACCAGTACCAGGTGGTAGATCGATAATTAGATAATCAAGATCTCCCCAGTCGACATTTGTCAGAAACTGTTCCAATGCTTTACTTAACATTAATCCACGCCACATAAGCGCAGTGTCTTCGTCGCTAGTAATTAACCCTGTTGAAATGACTTTTAGATTTTCATAATCATATGGAATCATCAGTTTCTCATCGTTCGCTTCAATTCTTCCATTAATTCCTAAAAGTCGAGGAATAGAAAATCCCCAAATGTCAGCATCCAGAAGACCAGTTTGGAATCCTTTTTTTGATAAACCAAGTGCAATATTTGTTGATAGAGTTGACTTTCCAACTCCACCTTTTCCACTACCTATTGCAATAACTCTAGTTCTTGGATCAACTTTTGTTGGTTGGGCATTCTCTCTTGATTTCTTTCTTGCTTTTTCCATAACTGCTGTTCTATCCTCTTGATCCATAGCAACAACATTAATTTCAACTGTTTCAACATTTTCAAGTAAAGACAGTTTTCTAGTGATTTCCTTTTCAATTTGATTTCTCATTGGACAGTCAGCAATTGTTAAAGCAAGGTCTATTTTGACAGTTGATCCTTCATGATCAACTGCTTTAACCATTCCAAGCTCTACAATATTTGCCCCTAATTCAGGATCAAACACTGTAGATAGGTGTTTGAGCAATATATCACTTTGTGTCATATAGGTATTCTAAGTACATTTGTGAAAGATGTAATTATTAATTTATTGAATATGTGTTTTCTTGTTATAATTACCTCATGGATATACAAATTAAATCATCAAGAGCAGTGTTGGCAACAGACAGTGCTGTAAAAAAGCTTGTAGAACTTAAATCTGAAGAGACAGCAAAGGATAGCTTTCTAAGAATGGGTGTAAAACCTGGGGGTTGTTCTGGCTACTCTTACGAAATGTTCTTCGATACAGATAAATTTGATGGTGACATAATTGAAGAGTACGATGGTGTCAATATTGTTGTTGACGGACAGAGCCTAGAGCATATTAAAGGTGCAACTCTAGATTATAAAGAGGGCTTAATGGAAACAGGTTTTTCTATTGATAATCCAAATGTATCTAGAACATGTGGTTGCGGTAATAGCTTTAGTTAAATTTATAGCCGACTGAGTGTACTGTTTTAATCCAATCATTTCTTTGGTCACCAAGTTTTGCTCTTAGTCTTCTAACATGAACATCGACTGTTCTTGCACCACCAAAATAGTCATATCCCCAAACTTTTTCTAAGAGTTGCTCTCTAGACCAAACATTCTCTTGATTAACAACAAAAAACTTTAGTAACTCGTATTCCATAAATGTTAAATCAAGCAATGTATCGCCAGCTTTTGCTTCATACGTTTTTAAATTAATATTCAGATCTTTAAATTCAAGTATTTCTGAATTGCTATCTCCAACAAGTGCATGAACTCTAGCACCAACTTCCTCTAATTTGCTATTACTTGAAATTAATTCGATTTGAGGGTTTTGAATTAGGTCAACTGTTTGTTCAAAATCTACATCATTAACAATAATTAATGTTGGAAATGGTTTATTTGAAGATTCTAAATCTGACAAATTTTTCTTAGTTTCTCCATATTTAGAAAGAGATGTTACAACTAAATTAATTTGCTTTGGGTTTTTTATATTCTTGATGACGAGTTTTTTAATACCAGAAGCCTTTAATAAATCTTCTAAGTTTTTATGTTCTTTATCTATGTTTATATATGTGTCTATCATCTTGAAACAATTATTTAATAATTCTGTAACAACATTGCTTGAAATATATATTACATTATTTTCATGAAGATAAAAGCAGAATATATATGGATTGACGGTCAAACTCCAACCGCAAAATTAAGGAGTAAAACAAAAATAATCGATCAAGGAACAGAACCTCCTATTTGGGGTTTCGATGGGTCTAGTACTCAACAAGCAACGGGTGACCAATCTGATTGTGTGTTAAAGCCAGTTTCACAATTTCCTGATCCAATCAGAGGTGGAGAAAATATTTTGGTGATGTGTGAAGTAATGAATGTAGACATGACTCCTCATGCATCAAATACCAGAGCTGCATTAGTAGAGTCAGCTGAAAATTTCGGTGAATTTGAACCTTGGTTTGGAATGGAACAAGAGTATACATTTTACGAGCAGTCTTATGACTCACTTAAATATGGTCAACCTTTAGGATTTCCTCCATCAGGATATCCAGCTCCTCAGGGTGGTTATTACTGTGGTGTTGGTGCTGACGAAGTTTATGGAAGAGAAATCTCTGAAGCTCATGCAACTGCTTGCATGGACGCTGGGTTAGGTATTTCAGGGACAAATGCTGAAGTTATGCCTGGTCAGTGGGAGTTTCAAATTGGACCCGTAGGAGCACCAGATATTGGTGACCAAATTTGGGTTGCAAGATGGTTACTATACAGAATTGCTGAAGATTGGAATATATCTGCAACACTAGATCCAAAACCGGTAAAAGGTGATTGGAATGGTGCTGGTATGCATACCAACTTTTCAACTAAACAAATGAGGGAAGATGGTGGATATGATGCCATAGTTGCAGGTTGTGAAGCTCTTGGTAAGAATGCAGACTTACATGTTAAAAATTATGGTGCAAACATTGAAGAGAGGCTTACTGGAGACCACGAAACTCAAAGTTTTGATACTTTTTCTTATGGAGTTAGTGACAGAGGTGCATCAATTAGAATCCCATGGCAAGTTGAGGTAGATAAAAAAGGCTACCTTGAAGACAGAAGACCTAATGCCAATGGTGACCCATATGTTATCGCAATGCTAATGATTGATACAGTTTGTTCAGCAGCCTCTAACTAGATGCTGTTGCAACAACTTCAGAAATCTTTTCTATTAGTTGGTCAAGATTTTCGTTAAATGAATCAAGAGCAGCTGCTCTTCTTTCACCAGTATCAGAAGATTCAAGTCCAGCTTTGAGCTCAACCGTGTCTTCATAAATAAGAGTTACTAATGTTTTTAATTCTTCATGACTTGTAACTAAGTTGGCATATGTACTTGGAGGCCCAGGATTTGAAATTGTTTCAACAAACTCATCCCATTTAGCAATAAATACATCAAATTCATCTTTTGCTTCTTGATAAGTTACTGTTTTGTTATCCCAATTATCGTTGGCTTGCAAAACTTCTTCACCGAGGGTAATTGCTACTATCCTTTCTCCATTAATTTCCTCAAGATATGATATATAATCGTCAGGCAATGTTGTAGTTGTAGTGGTTGTAGAAGTGTCTTCTACTATTTCTTCTGCTATTGTCTGAACAGTGGTGTCTTCGACAACAATATCTAAATCATTATTTGTTGCAACTCTATTTATAAATGTGTAAGTTGTTGCAATCATACCAATTAGAACAAGAGGTAAAACTATTCTTCCTGGCTTTGGATCTGGATTAAAGGTTTCCATAGCTACATTGTATCAAACTTATTTAATATATCGCTATTAATGATATTCCAATCAGAAGATTCTTCTTTTGTAATTGTTAAGAACCCAGGACCGGTAAAAATTGAAATAATTCCATCAACATCAATCAAATCTTTAGCAACTCCTTTAATGTTTTGACTATCTTTATTTATATAAATAGCAACTTCATAGCTGTGATCTATTAAAATCTTTTTTGCACTTGGGTTTGGTGTATCTATTAATTCCATATTTAAATAATATTTTAATATAAAAAGAACTAATATGTCTGTATGCAATACGAACTAAGTAATTTAAGCAAAAATAATATCAGTGTGAGTAAAAATCAAATTTTTCCAATATTAAGTTTGTACTTTTTCGCATTAGGCTCGTCATTACTTGGCTTTTCAGTATATCTATTTCTTGAGTCTGCCGGCTTTGTAGAAAAAATACTTATAAATTGGAATGGTCAAGGATTATTTTGGTCATTCATAACATTTTTTGCTTCTATTTTTATTTTGTTTATACCCATTGAATTTTTTGACAGATTCTTTATAGAAAACAGATCTTTTAAAAACCTTTTAGCCAATATTGTTTCTGTTATCTCTATATCGCTTTTTTTTCTAATAATGTTTCAAGTGCTTCTAAGAAATCAAAATATTTTTGTAAATGAATATTTAGTTATAGCAAGAGCTGTATCTTTTTCAGGATTTATAGCAATACCACTGTTACTTTTTATATTTCACAATTTTGGTAGAAACATTAAATTAATCTATACAAATACTTATGGATTAACTCTAATATTTTGGATAATAGCTACACAAATATTTTTGTAATTACATTTCAGTAACTGGAGATATTCCAAGACAAAACATTGTATTTTGACTAGTTGTCAAAAAAAGGTTCGCTATGTATAGTTTTGAAGAAACGTGATTCAAATCGGTAATGTTAGATATTTTTTCATTTTCATAAAATTGATTAAACAAGTTAGAGATTTCATATAGATAGTTTGCAAGGTGATGAGGTTCGTTCAATGAAGCAGATTGTTCAAGATAGTAACTAAACAAAAATAATTTAGAAAGCAGCTGTTTATCAACTTCATTCAAAATTAAATCATTTACTTCTTTGTATTGCATATCTATATTGTTTATCAGTTTGTTTGCTCTAACTTGCGAATATTGAACATATATTCCTGTTTTTCCGTTAACGCTTGTAAATTTCTCTAAGTCAAATTTGTAGTCAGTTTTTCTATTAGTAATTAAGTCACTAAATGTAAGAACAGAGTTTGTTAACTGTGAAATTATTGAAGTACTTAGTTTTTTGTTAATATTTTTAATATATTCATATGATTCTTCATATAGTTCACTGAGTGGCTTTGTACCACCTTCTCTAGTTTTGAATGGATTTCCTTTACTGTCATTAAGCGTGCCATAAGATATGTGTTCATGATATAGGTCATTAAATTCAAAATATTTTATAGAATCAAATAGTTGCTTAAAGTGAAGTGATTGACGATTATCAACAATATAAAATGCCTTATCATATCCGATATTCTGCTGTCTGTACAAAATTGTTGCTAAATCTGTTGTTATATACAAGTAAGACCCATCTGATTTAGTTATTAAAATTTTTGGATCCGAGTCTTCAGCACTAATTAAAGCACCTTCATCTTTAATAATTTTATTTTTTTTGATCAGACTTTCTATCATTCCTGGAATTAAATCATTTACGTCACTTTCACCCAACCAGTAATCAAATTTATGATTAAAAACTTTAAAATTTTCTTCAAGATTTTTTACCGATACACTTTTTATTATTTTCCAAATATTAAGTTGGGTTTCATCGCCTTCATTTAGAAGCTTGTTAATTGCTTGAGCTCTAGTTTTAAACTTATTGTTTTGACTGTATTCCTCGCTTGCTTTTGGATAAATTATTTCCAATTGACTTGAATCTAATTTTTTTGGATCTATATTTTCTTTTTCTAGATATGATATTATCTGGGCAATAGGCATACCCCAGTCTCCAAGGTGAATATCGCTTATTACTTTGTTATTTATAAAAGTGTGAATGTTATATAAACTTCTTCCAATATTTAGAGTACGCATATGACCAACATGTAATGGCTTACCAATATTTGGTCCTCCATAATCAAAAATAATTTTGTATTGTTTATTATTTATAAAGTCATTACTTGTGTTAGTTATTTCATTTTTAAGAAAATTATGATTAAGACATAAATTAATAAAACCAACTTCATTTTTATCAATAGTATTAAAAACTTTAGATTCTTTAATAACTTCTATTATTCGATCTTGCAGTTTTGTAAAAAATATCTTTTGATTATATTTTACTAAATTATTAATTTGTAAATCATACTTATCTAGTTTTGAGAGACTAAATTGTACATTTTCCTCTAAATTAAATTTTTTAAATTCACCAGAAAGGGAGTCAGCTAAATTTTTAAAAACGTTATTCATTATTTAAATTTTCTTATGTTTATTTTACTGTTTATCTACGAAAGAATACTTGCCTCAAAAAGTAAAGTATAAATAGAGTATTATCAATTAAATATCTTTTGTACAATCTTTTTGGGTCCTGAATTAATCTTAAAAACCACTCAAATCCTATATTTGCAACCCATTCTGGAGCCTTCTTTTTTGTTTCTGCCACCCACTCAAATACTCCACCAATACCTACAAAATTTGAATTAGTTTTTATTTTTTTTGCAATTTTATCTATAAATATTTCTTGCTTTGGAAAACCTAGTGAGACCCAAACAATATCAGTGTCTATTTTGTTTAATTCGTCAAAATGTTTATCAATGAGTTCATCAACGTCCATAAAATCTGGACAAAGGTATCCACTAATTTTTATTTCGGGAAAAGCTTTGTACAGATTTTTGATCATTAATTTAGTTGTATACTCATCACTACCAAAAAAATAATGTTTCAGATTTTTATCTAAACCATCTTTAATTGTCTGCAAAAAAACGTTATAACCATCTACTCTTGAATAATTTTTTTTAGTAAAGTATGAAAGAGCTTTTGCGACTGGAAAGCCATCTGCAGTTTTAATCGTGAAATTATTAATAACGTCTCTAACATATGAATTTTTTACACTTCTTACTAAAGTGTTAGCATTACAGATTGCAACGTAATTTTGGTTTGATGTATTAAGAATTTCTGAGACTTCTTTTGTACTTGTCTCGCTTATATATGTTTTTAGAACTTTAGTCGTTTTCATTATTGAAACTATTATATAAGTATTAAATTTAGATTATTAGAAAATCTTGCGCCTGTGGCTCAACTGGATAGAGCATCTGACTTCGGATCAGAGGGTTGGGGGTTCGAGTCCCTCCAGGCGTGCTAAACAATAAAATTTATTATGTTTTTAACTCTTGAGTCCATTGTTTCTATATCTTCAATTCGTATTTCTTCAACATTTTTATTAGACGTTATTATCGCATTTATAAAAGATTCACTATCTTGGTCGATAAAGTATAAGATATTTTTATTTTGATTTAAACTTTTGTGAGCTGGAAAATCTGTTGCTACAATTTTTAAGCCTGAAGCAGAGTATTCATAATATTTAAGTGGATTTGTATGAAATTTTGAAAAATCATCATTATTGCTTGCAAGAATTCCGATCTCCGAATTAGCCAATTCTTGTGCAAGGCTCTTTTTCGATATGTGTTTATGAAGAGATATATTTTTAATATGTTTGTATTTTTTATTTAACTGATCAATTTGTTGTTTTGTTCCACCAAATACTTTTAAAGTAAAATTAGAGAGTCTTTTATCAGTGAATGAATTGAGTATAAAATCTAAATTTCTGCTGGCACCCAACCTCTCTAAGGAGCCAGAGTAAATAACTTGTTTAGGAATTTTTTTGTTTGATGAATAGAAAAAATCTTCATCATAACCTGCAGTTTGAACTAAAGTTTTCTCAAAAAATTTCTGTGCCAAATTAGAATCATTTTTCAAGGCTTCATTCATAAAAATGATTTTGGAACCAACTTTTTTAATTGATGATTTTATCAACTTTTTTCTAATTTTAGTGAGCTTGTGACATTCATATACTACTGGTAAATTTTTATTTGATAAAAAATAAAACACCCAATCAGATCTTGTAAAAAAAGTTAAGGGATTTTCAAATTCGCTAGTTACTTTTTTGACAGCTTGATATGACCAAAGAATATGAGAAATTAAGTATCTAACTTTTTTAAATACACTCGATCCTTCAAACTTTGTTTTATGTGTAATGCCATTAACAGTAAAATTTTCTTCAGAAAATTCATACTGTTTTTTAAATAAATTAAGATCTTCACTACTGTTCATACTCCTTAGTGGGAAAAATAGTATCACATTATATTTGTTTCTGACAAAATACTTACATGTACTAACTGTTTGCTGAGAATTTGCTGTTTGTGCAGGAAAGTCTTGATAAGTTAGATAGTAGATCAATTTATTGTTCATATACAACCTCTTTTTCAGTCAGAAAAAGCATAAATGAAAACATTACAAATGAAGAAACATAAAGTAAAGCATCACTCTTAAGAAAATTTATCGACAGAAATATTAAAATAAGGTTAACAAGAAAATTCTTTTTTCTATTTCGATAAACTTTCAGTATCAAAACAAAAATAATAAATAATGTCCCAACTAAACCAAAGTAAACTAAAAAGCTCAACACTGAAGAATGTGGTAGTACTAAACCATTACTTACAATTTGATTGTCATAATTATAATTTACTAAATTTAATGGGCTGTAACCAAGATAAAACTCAGCTAAACCTGGATCATATTTTGCAAAAAATGTTCCCCATTTTTCAGCTCGATTTATAAAAAGGGCTACAGTTCCAAAAATAGCAACAGGATTAGGTATGTAACTAATATTATTTTGGTTGGAGAGAGTCTTTGTAAGAAATGATAATGATGATGAGATTTCTTCTCTTTCTTCAAATAAATCTAAAATGCTAAGGTAGTCTCTTTCACTAAGTAAACGATCGACATATTGAAAATTATCATTATTAGTAATTTCGATATTTGAGATTGATAGACCCTCATACACAACAGATTGCCCCATGTATGAGTATGTATTTTGCCTTAGAATAAAAAACGAAGTAAACACCAGCAGGGTTGTTAAAAAAGAATAAATCAAGAATCTTTTATTTCTGTTTTGGATTTTTTTATTTATTATCAAAAATGAAATAATTGCCAACAATGTTGTTAATGCTGCTACATTGTTAGCTCGAAAAAATCCAAATAATATGAAAAGAAGACAAACGATTTGATAATTATTAAGTTTTATTTTTTTTACGTATATAAAGTAAAAAGTTATTAACAAAATTACTCCATAAAACTCTCCTATCATTTCTGCACTCGAAGAGAAGCCTCTCCAAGTATTTCCTTCAATACTCTGTAGATTTAACATACTTGATTTATTTTGTCCGAAATAAAAATAAATAATTCTATTTAGAAAAATGTTATAGGAAGCTAGTAATCCAAAAAATACAATACTAAATCCAGAAATTAAAAAATTATCAAATAATTTTTTAAAATCAATTTTTGGACAAGTGTTAGTTAAAAAATATAATCCATTTAAAACTAGCAAAAAAGTTAAATTCCAGAAAATTAAAGAAGCATCATTATTTGTACTGGCCGAAAAACCATTTAATTTATCTATGTCAAAATAGCTATGTATGGCAAGATCATTGTTTACCCAAAAAAGCATTAATAAAACATAAGTTAAATTGATAACAACCACATTTTTTTCAAATTTTAAAATATTTTTAAATCCATAAAAAACTAATACAACAACAAAAAAGTTTATGTTTGTATTAATAAATGCACCATTTATTAAAAATAGAAACGGGATATAAAGAATTAGATTTTCTAATCTATAAGAGCAAATTTCTGAAATAAAATAACAAATTAAAAAAAATGTCATAAAGTACCCAAACAATAAATAATTATCACTTGTAAAGTTTTTTGAATAATTTAAATTTAATTGCGAGTAAAAAGCTTCTTCACCAACAAAGTGTAATAAAAACAATGAGCTTGTTAAAAAACTTTCTAACAGAAATTTATTATTCGACCCCTTTTTTTTAATTGCAGAAATTAATGTAAGCCAGATAATTGATTGTAAAGCTATGGAAATTAAGCTGTGTGAACCAACAAATACAACATATTTGTTTGATGCAGGCTCTATATACTGAATTTTGCCAAAACACTCCATCTCTCCATATGAGTCAAACCTAATTTCAATGTTTTCAAAAATCTTATTAGTATTAATAAAACTAAAAAAGGAAATTTCACAAGTATTTTTTTGATAAAAGTTTAAATTTTCTGTGCTTAAAACTGGAATAGTTACTTCAGAAGTTGATGAGGAGTTCAAAGACCAAGGTAGAAGTAAAAGTAAAATAGTAAATAAAACTTTTAAAAAATTTTTATTTTTCAACATATTTTTTTTGTAAAAATTTATAACCCAGTAACGAAAGTAAAAGACCTGTTAAAAATAAAAAATAGTACATTTCTGAATTAGATGATGTTATTAATCCATTTGTCCAGCCGCCCTCAACATAATTTGCACACTCAATCCATGAATTTACATTTATTACAGTTCCTTCAGAACTATATAAAACTACAGTTTCATAATTAGGATCATTTTCAAAAATAAAATTAGGATTATTTTGAATACTTTCTAAGCTGTATTCACCAATTTTTATCCCGCAAATTTTTTCAACGTTAAATATAGTTTTCACTTTATTAAGTTTATTACCTCAAACTCTTAATGTAACGATTCATTATAAATCTGTTCTTTGATAAAATTTTTGTATGAAAGGTGACCCAGGATATTTTGGACCAGACTCTATGATGTGGAAAGTCAATAAAGAGATTACTGTTTTATTTGGAGGAGCAAGAGCTTTATTGATGCACGCAGCACACCCACTTATTGCTGCTGGAGCTAGGCAAACATCTTTTTATCAAAGAGACCCATGGAAAAGGCTAATTAGAACACTCTCTCTTCAAAACTCTGTAACTTTTGGTACAAAGGTTGAAGCCAACGAAAGCGCTCATAGAATTAATAAATTACATGAAGTTATAAATGGCGAAGACGAAGTAACAGGAGGATTTTATGATGCGTTGGATCATGATCAGCTTTTGTGGGTACACGCCTGTTTACAAATTTCTTCAATCTACTTTTATGAAAAAACTGTAAAAAGATTATCAGATATAGAAAAAAATAAATATCATGAAGAAAACTCTTTGGCTGCTGAAATGGTTTTAGTAGACAAAGACCTTATGCCAAAGACTCACGATGAACTTAAAGACTGGGTTATTAAAAAGTCAAAAGAAAGCAATTTCTTAGTAAAAACAGATGTGGCGATGGACGTCTATGACATTATTGGAGGCGGCCCAGTACCAAAACATATTAAACCAATCTGGCCATTCATATCTTTTACTGCATTTAATACACTACCAAAGGAATTTAAAGAAATATATGGAATAAAAACTTCTCGTTTGAAAACATTTTTAGTTAACTTTAATCTGTTTCTTCTTAAATTTACAAGACCTTTCCTTCCACCCTTTTTTCGTTTAATAGCACCTGCTAGATGGGCAAAACAAAGGATTACTAGATCTCCAAACTTAAGATTTAGTGACAAAGCAAACTACTAGGCAATATAATAAGCAATATGAATGATGATGAAAAATGGTCAGATATATCCAGAGACATTTCAAATGTTGCTAAAAAAATTAAATCTCATATCGATGAAGAAGACTTGGTAGAGGATTTAAAAGATACTTTTAAAAATACAATCGAGAGTACTTCTCAATTAATAAACAACATAATTAAAACAGTTGAATCCACTGTTACAGATGAAGAAATAAAAAAAGACACAAAAGAGGTTGTAAACAATATTAATTTAGAACTCAAAAGTTTAATCAACGAAACGAAGGATAAGTTCTCTGGTGGTCTTAGTTCAAATTTAAAGACTGAGGAAGAATAGGCTATATATTCGTTATAACAAATAGAAATGTTTATACTATTCTTTGTTATAAATTAACTGGGTCGGTAGCTCAATCGGCAGAGCAGGAGCCTTTTAAGCTCAAGGTCGTGGGTTCGATTCCCACCCGACCCACTTTACTTTGAGAAATTAAAATAATAAAAAGATTCTAAAAAATATATTATTAACTTATAACCATCTCTGAATCTAGATATCTGTGTCTCGCCGTATACTCTTGCTCGATAATGAACTGGATATTCTAAAATCTTATTTCCACTATATGCTGCACTAAAAATTAAATCAAAATCGCCAAAAGGATCTTTAGATTTAAGCCTTTTTTGCCATCTGTGAATTCTATCTATATCTTCTCTTCTAAAAACTTTTGTACCACATAAAGAATCTGTTAACTTTTGCCCGATTACCAAGGAAATCAGAAACTGAAAAATTTTATTTCCAACTGTATTAATAGCTCTCATAGCATCTTGTTCCATTGGGTATATTAACCTAGTTCCGTTTACAAAATCTGCATTACCAGACTCTATAATTTCAAAAAACTCTGTTAAAGTTTCCGGATCAACACTTTGATCAGAGTCTAAAATTGCTAATAAGTCGTGTCTAGATGCTTCTACAGCTTCCCAAACGGCATTTGCTTTACCATTTTTTGTTTGTTTCATAGCTACAATATTTCGATTTGGAAATTTTGTACCTAAACTTAATACAATTTCTTCAGTCTTATCATCTGAATCTCCATAAATAACAATAAGTTCATATGGTTCCTCAAATACAGGAATTCTCTCAATCAAAGGTACAAGATTCAATTCTTCATTTTTAGCTGGAATTATTATAGACTTGCTCTTTTTATCGATTTCATTATTGAAATGAGAGAAAACAATATAATTTTTAATTCCTAAATTGAATGGAAGAAGAAATAATTCAAAAATTTTATTTAAAATTTTTCCAAGTCCTAATGCAGAAAAGGGTAATATTTGCCTTGAATAATACTGTATAATTTCAAATCCTAAACTTCTTCCAATGTTATTTATTTTTACTGGATGTATGTACGCTCTTTTTTTTGAATCCTTTTTAAGACCACTTATTTCAAAAAGTCTTATTAATTTGTTCCATTTAGGATTTACTGAAGTAATGAGCAGTTTTCCATCATTAGTTAATTTAGTTTTAATTATTTTAAAGAAATTATAAATATCGTCTGTTAGCTCAAATAAGTCTGTGATAACAATTAAATCATAATTATTTTCCAATTCATGAATTAATGCAAATATATTTTTATCTGGAGTTAATAATAGAGTTTCACTAATTTTCTGAAACTTCTCAATGTGTGATGTGTTATCACTCATAATATGAATACATTTTTTTTGATTAAATATGTATCTGTCTAATTCTTTTAAATGATAGTCATTAAATGTTTTTGATGAGATTTTCATAAATTAAAATTAAAGACCTTTTGATTTATTATTGATCAGTGAGAACGGAGTTTTTAATAATATTTTTAAATCTAAACCTAAGCTCCAATTATTAATATATTCGATATCATATTTGTACCACACATCAAACTCTGATGCATTTCGCTCATTAATTTGTAATAACCCTGTTAACCCGGGCAAAACATTCAATCTTCGCATATAGTTTTTATCAAAATATTCAGTATCCTCCTCAAATAAGGGCCTCGGCCCCACCAGTGACATCTGACCTTTCAGGATATTGAATAGCTGCGGCAATTCGTCTAAGCTATATTTTCTTAAAAATTGCCCACCGGAAAATATTCTTGGATCGTTTTCAATTTTAAAAATTACTTTATCATTTTTATTTAGATCTGATAATTCTTCTCTCTTTTCGTGCGAGTCCACATACATAGTTCTAAATTTGTACATCTTGAATACTTCACCATGTAAGCCGACCCTATTTTGAGAAATTATGATAGGCGTTCTATCTTTTATAAAAATCAAAATTCCTATCATTAAAATTAAAGGCAACAAAATTAAAAATAAAATTAATGAAAAAGTAATATCTAAGGCTCTTTTCAAAATATATTTAGAACCATACTGAATATCATTATTAAAATATGTTAAATAAGAATTTTTTTCCTCTGATTCAGACTTTATAAAAACAGAATTAAACACTAACTGTTTTGTAGATATCAGAAGTATTTTTTTATTCGTATTTAAAAGATAGTTCTCAAAATTTATTGGTAGTGAATCTTGATTTTCTAAGTTGATAATTATTAAATTAAGTTTATTTTTTTTATTTAAAGTATCTATTTTTTCAACAATATCATTAAATTCATTTTCAATATCAAAAGTATAATTACCAAGATCTTTTCTAAAAGTCATAATTCTAAGACTGCGAAATATTGAATCGTCTGAAAGATTGAATGTTATAAACGATTCATTCGTTACAGATCGTCCAAGCAAAGATGATAAAACCTCTGTATTTCTAAATATCTGTAAAATTACAGGAACTAAAAATGTAAATATAAACAAATAAAATCTCGAAACTACATTAAATCTAAATAAAAATAGAAAAGCCATGAGAAAGGAAGTCCAAAGGAGGTAAATGTTTAAATATTCGCCAAAAAATTTGTTATCAATTGAAAATGTTAATTCGTTCACATAAGTATAAAATTTTGTTGAATACAACACGATTAAAAATACAAATACAAAAATTGCTAGATAGATGTCAATTTTTATAAAATCATTTTGTATAAAAGGATAAAATCTATCTCTATCTTCTAGCAGATTATTAATTATTATTAAATAACCAAACTCATATTGATTCATTAAGAACCTATCAAAATAAAATATAGTAAAAGCAGTAATTGTTGCTTGGAGAAATGTAAACCTTGCTATGTATTTAAATAACTTACTAAATTTCATACCTATATTGTAATGAAAAATATATAGTTCAAAGATTTTATTTAAGTTATACTTTAATAATTACGGGGGCGTGGTGAAGTCTGGAGTTCACGCCTGCCTGTCACGCAGGAGGTCGCGGGTTCGAATCCCGTCGTCCCCGCTTTAAGGCCAGATAGCTCAGTCGGTAGAGCACTTGTCTGAAAAACAAGGGGTCGGCAGTTCGATTCTGCCTCTGGCCACTAAAATAAAAACATAATGGAACATTTAACTTCAATTATTGTGCCTTTTTATAATGAAGAAAAATTACTTGAACAATCAGTACTTGATCTATTGGGAGAAGATTTTCATAAAGAAATTATTTTGGTAAATGATGGATCAGTAGACAATTCAAAAATTATTGCTTTAAACCTAGAAGAATCATATGAAAATATTACATTATTAGATTCAAAAGAAAATAAAGGAAAAGGCCACGCTGTACAGCTTGGTTTTAAAAAAGCCGTTGGTGATTTTATAGGAATTTATGATGCTGACCAAGAGTATAGTTCATCAGACTTAAAAAAATTAGTTGATTGTATTCGAACTGATGACCTTGATTATATTTGTGGGTCAAGATTTATTGGCAATAGAGAAAGAAGTAATATTTATTTAAGAACATATATTGCTAATAAATTTCTAAGTTATCTTTTTTCTTATGTACATAAAGTTAAAATAACAGATATTGCAACTTGTCTAAAGATATTTAAAAAAGAAGTTATAGGAGAATTTAATTTTGAGAAAAATGACTTTTCTATCGAAGTTGAATTAATAGCTAGAGTTACATCCAAAACAAAAAAATTTAAAGAACTTCCTATATCTTACAAAGGCAGAAGTTATCAGGACGGAAAAAAAATAAAATTTATTGATGGTTTCAAATATATATTCGCAATATTTAAATATAAATGAATCTCAAAAGAATTAATTTTTCAAATTTTGTATTTGCTTTAATAAGCTTTTCGACTTTATATATTTTAATTTACAATATTTTCTTCTACAATCCAATTCTGGGATACGATGGGGAAGCACACTATAACTACGTCAATTATTTCTCAAGATATCTGCCATATGAAATCAAAATACCAAGCATGGATGACACAAGAGAGTTTTTTAGCCCTCCTCTAGGTTATTTAATTCCATCTTTAGCTCAAGTAGTTTGCAGAAATGTTTTATCATCAAATAATTTTTTGCTTGAATGTCAGCCTATTTATGGAAAAGCTACTCAAATAATTCAGTCTTTAATGTACATAGCTACAATTTTCATTAATCTTTATACTTTAAAATTATTCAATAAGTCAAAAAGTTTTTTTAATTCAAGCTATTTAATATTGATATCTTTGTTGGCAGTAAATTACAGAACAATATCTATGATAAGGGGAGAGCCATATATTATATTTTTTCTAAGCATTTTTATATTGCTTATTTTTAAAATCGAAAAAAATGATTTCAATTTGAATCCAAAATTAATAATTTTTTCAGGGATTACAGTAGCCTGTATAGCTTTGAGTCGGCAATGGGGGTTTTTTTTATTTTTGCCATTAATAATTTTATTATTTAGATCAGATCTAAAAATAAAATATTTTAAATTTTGGTCAATGAGTACCTTAATAGGATTTATAGGTTCAAGTTGGTTTTATATCAGTCTTTATAATAAATATGGGTCACTTACAGCATTTAACATGGAATCAAAAGGGTTTTCATTAAAAAATCAAGAATTTTCATTTTATTTTCCTAATTTGTCACATTTTCAATATTTATTCTCAAAACCAATTAGGCCAAATTTAGATAATCAATTCTTCTCAATATTGTATTCCGATTTATGGGGGGACTACTGGGGATATTTTGTATTTACATCTAGATTTTTGGATGTTGGTAGAAATCAATTGAATATTGGTGACTATCTTGCGAGAGTTAATATCTTCTCTGTATTTACGTCAATTCTTATAGTCTCTTTTTGTTTTCTTACTTTTAAATATTACAAACAATATTTTTTAATTAAATATATAAACTTGGCAATAATAATCAGTTTTATCGGGTTTTTATTGTTTACGGTAGCTTATCCAAGTTCAACCGGGGACACGATTAAAGCAACTTATATAATTCAAGTTTTTCACCTGATGGCTTTCAGTAGCTCGATTTATTTTGAAAAATTAAAGAAATCTCATGAAAAAATGTTTAATGTAATTTTATCAATTCTAGTTTTAATTTATTTGCATAATTTTGATTCATTCTTGTCACATTTTCCAATAAATTTTATTAATTAATAGATAAAGATAATTTATTAATACTAAATATTTAAATTTAACACTTAACGCTTAGTAAATAAGTACAGATTAATAATGAATAATGTAAAATAAGAAAAGGTCTAATGGTTAGCTTCTTAGTAGCGGGCAGTTCGATTCTGCCAATGTCCACACTATGAAAATTTTTATTACAGGTATAGCTGGTTTTCTTGGAAGCCATGTAGCAGATAGATTAATTGAACAAGGTCATGAAATATTAGGTTGTGATAATTTAATTGGAGGTTACCTTGAGAATGTACCTTCTGATGCAGAATTTTTTCAAGTTGATGCTATTTATTTAAATCAAATGAAAAAAATGACAAAGGATGTTGATTTAATAATCCATACCGCTTGTACTGCCTATGAAGGATTAAGTGTTTTCTCTCCTTATTTAGTTGGTCAGAACACATATCAAATATCTATGTCAGTGTTTACAGCTGCTTCACAAAATGGTGTAAATAAAGTCATTAATTGTTCAAGTATGGCACGTTATGGAGAACAGGATGTTGTACCATTTCATGAAGGCCTTACTCCAAAACCTCAAGATCCTTATGGGATTGCTAAATTAGCATCGGAGCAAACTTTAGACGTTCTTAGTAAAGTTCACGAATTTGATTATGTAAATTTAGTGCCGCATAATATTATTGGCCCTAGACAAAAGTTTGATGATCCTTACAGAAATGTAGTTTCAATTATGATAAATAGAGTTTTGAACGGAAAGTCTCCAATTATTTATGGAGATGGGAGCCAGCAAAGATGTTTTTCAGACATTGAGGACGTAGTAGATCCAATTATTGAATCTATAACCAATAAAAAAGCAATTGGTGAAACAATAAATATAGGCCCAGATGAAGATGTAATATCAATAAAAGATTTAGCTTATAAAATACTGAGTGTGTTGAATTCCAATTTGGAACCAATTTTTGTTGATCCAAGGCCTCAGGAGGTAAAATTTGCTCACTGCTCTGCAGAAAAATCCAGAGAACTTCTTGGTTACAGTACTTCAGTAAGCCTTGATAGTTCAATAGAAAAAATCGCAAATTGGATAATAAAAGTAGGACCTAAAAAATTTAGGTACCATTTAGACATTGAAATTTTAAATAGTAAGACTCCTAAAACGTGGACTCAAAAATTGTTTTGAGTACAAGCAATTTAAAAAATAAAAAACCAAAAGTCTTAGTTCTAATACTGTGTTCACGGAATTATTTATCTTATATTTCATCAAAAACACAAAAGAAATTGTGGGATAAATATTCCTCAAAATATCAGATACAGCACTTTATAGGAAATCCTTATTTAGCCGAAAGAGAGGTTGATTATGTTTTGAATAATCAAAGTCAATATCTTCATCTAGATGTAAGTGATAACTATCAAAATATCGCAAAGAAAACATTTTTAGCCCTTGAATTTATAAATTTAAATTACGACTTTGATTACATATTCAGAACAAACACAAGTTCTTTTATAGATTTTCGAAAATTTGAAAAATACATATCCGATAATATTGAAAATATTGATTACAGTGGTTCCACATTAAAAGCATCCGAAGGAGACACAATTGCTTCAGGTGCCGGCTTTTTTCTAAGCAAGAAAAATGTAGAAATTATTGTAAATAACAAAAAAGAATTTAATGCTAGCTTGCCAGATGATGTTGCTATTGCAAGACTTTTAAGTCAATTTAATATAGTACCTAATGATCTAAGAAGGAAAGATTTAAAAGCAGTTCCTAGTCCAGGATCAGTTTTTAATAGTGACCATTTTCATTATCGTTGTCGACTTGATCCACAATATCACCGAATTCTTGAACCTCTTTTAATGAGATATCTAGACAGAGTTTCAAAAAATACTCGATTCCTATCTTTCATAAATTATTATTTTTTAAAGTTAATATTTAATTTTTCAAACATTCAAGTAATTTATAAAATTATTCAAAAATATTATTCTTTTAAATTCTATGGAGAAATAAACATTGGAAAGAAAACTATTTTTTCTATACAAAAAAAGGCCTAAAGAATTAGCAAAAACTAAGATTTAGATAGATTTTTTAAGTCAAACTTTATAGTTCTGAAAAAATATATTATTTTTTCAGAAAACTTTAATGTTTTAAATCCAATATGTTCTTTAGGAGCTGGAATTATCCAATCTTTGTTTATGGATAAGTTTTCGAAGTAAGAATTAAAAAATATGTGTTCAGATATAAAGTCAGTATTTTTACTCGATAGACTGTATCTTATTTTTTTTATTTCTAAAAAATCTAATTTGTAAATTCCTGCACCGCCAAAAGCACTAGAAACTTTTATTTTTTTTGTATTAAGGCGGCTTATCGGTAACTGCTTTTTAAAAATGAAAAAATAATTTAAAATAAAACTTCCAACAAATAAATATTTTTTAAGCCTATTGATAATTTGTTGAGAATTTACATTTAACCATCCTTCTGCTCTCAATGCAAATATATCGTAATAATATGGAGTGCTAACAGGGAAAATTGCATCATAAGTTTTTTGTTCGATAAAATCAATAAGTTGATTTTCAAACTTAGATACATCTGTAAATTCAAACAAGTCAATATCAAGATCTAGTGGAATATAGAGTAAAGTTTCACTTTCTGAGCTAAAAGAAATATTGTCAAGGCAAATATTTCTGCAATGTGCAATTCTTTCTATTCTGGAATCATAAATTTCTGATAGATTGTCTGCATTAATATGTTTGGCAAAGCTATTGTTTTTAGAAAAGTCTTCTAACAAATTTTTTGTTCCATCTATCGAATCAGAATCTACAGAAATAAAATAAATATTTTTGAAATTAGTTGAATTTTTGAAACTTAATAAAAAGTTAAGATTTGAACCAATTGTATCTATACAGTTTTTAGTTAAGCCACAGAAAAAAATACTTGTATTTAACATTTAATTTATTGTACATTAGATTAAAACAGCATACGAAAAAAACTTCTTCCAATATTTTATTTGATTAATGTATATAGATTTATTTATATTGAATTCTATTTTGTTTAGTAATTATTACTTTTTTATCTGGAAGCATCCAGTAAAAATATGATATTTTGTCATTTATTTCAGCAACAAGTTCTTCATATAGATTTTCTTCGAAAATAAAGTACAAGTTGCATATAGCCTGTTCATTCGTTATTGTGCATGGGTATTCCTCGCTAAGCTCTATTAATCGTTCTTTAGTTCTTGTATTAACTATATTTGTATCAAAGTAGAGAAGCCCGGTCTGAAAATAATTATTAATTGTTAAGTCATATTCTTCTTTTAATTTGGCATATGATTTTGTATTTTTATCAAATTGAGAAGATAGATTATTTTTATATTCAGGATAAGAGTCTGATCTTGCAAGTATTTTTTTCTTGGGCTTAATAGAAAGAATATCTGATATATCATTATGTATTTTCATATTTATGTCTAAATAAAAAATATAATTCCATTTTTTTATAGAAGTATCAAATAAATTTATTTTATGCCATTGAAATTTCTTATTTACATTCCTATTAGGTTGCCCTTTTGTGTCGTTACTATTGAGAATGTTAATTGTTGACTTAGATAATTTAATCTTTTTCTTTCTAAGTATTTTTACTTTGGAACCGAAAGTACTAGGTAATAAAAATGTCGGTGAAAATAAAGAAGTTATAATAAGAATCTCTCCAAAATAATTGCCATTTAGTCGAAGATTTTTTTTAAAGCTGTAAAAATATTTATACAAATATTTAAAATCAGCAACAACACAAACTGCTAAGTCTTTTTTCATTTCCATATTTTCCTGGCATTTTTGTTTTTAAATTTTAATTTATCTGTCAATTTTAATAATCAAATTAATATTGAGTTATGGTTTTAATCCATAATTTGTTTGGTTTAGTTTTTTTACTTTCTGTATATTTTGTTGCTGATTATTTATTAAAAAATAACAAATATCTGTCTTTTTTATATATTTATTTAATAATTTATTTTGAAATTACATTTGTTTCTTTATTCAACCTTTTAAATGTAAATGTATTATTTGCTTTTTCTTTTTTACATTTCTACTTCCTATATAAAAAGAAATATTTTGAAAATTTTGAATTTCGCATACCAAAAGTTTCTTATTCTTATTTGTTTATATACATAATCTGTTTGCCTTATCTTTTACTAATGGAGTATACGGGCTTTAATTTTGATGATGTTCTAACTACTTATTTGCCAAGAGTAAATCAATGGATACAAGCAGGGTCAATTTTTGTAAACTTAGATCTATTTGATTACTACAACCCTATTTTACTTTACCCTCAGACAGCTCAACTACCTCTTTTAATCATACAAATTTTTAAATTTCCAGTTGTATTCTATTTTATTTTCTCGTTTTACACGATTAACCAAATACTGCACACTTTTAAAATATTTTATAAATTAGATAAAAATGAGTATGTCATTGTAAAGTTTGGATTGTTTTTTTCTCCAATAATTTTAATACTCTCTACATCCGGTCTTAATGATTTGTTCTACGCTTATTTTTTTGTTTTGGCTTTTTTAAATTTAATCAAATACATTGAACATAAGGAAAATTACAATTTAAATATTTCACTCCTTGCAACATGCTTTGCAATATCTGTTCGGTATCACGGCTTTTTTATTCTTTTTATTGTTGGTTTGGTTTTGCTTCAAACAAAAAATATATCAACTTGGCTTAGGTCAGCTAAATACACTATTTTTTATTTTCTACTTTTCAATATCCCCAATTTAATTTGGCTTTATTTAAATGGAACTTTTGAACGTTTTACCTCAACATTTTTGTCACAGTTTGGAACTTCAAAATCAACCAGTATCGAATTTGGAAATAACCCTACCTTGGAACTACTTTTGTTCAATAATACAGGTTTACTTAAAAGATTAATTAATATTTATGATTCTATTGTTCATACGACAGTTAACTATACATTTACTGACTTCCCAGGCGTTATGTTTTTAGAAAATTCTGAAAATATTCTTTCTCCTCCTTTATACAGATTCAATGTTTTTATGAAGTCTGCAGATGTAAGAACTACTGGTACATTAATATTTATAATTTCGTTTTTGTATTTATTAAGTTTTGTTATTGATTTTTTTATTAAGAACCAAACGCAAAGTAAAATACTTAAATTTTTTATCATAATATTTAAAGTAAATTTAGTTCTGGCTTATGCAGTCTCAAACTATATTTTTATAGGAAAAAAAAATCTAATTTTTGTATTAATTATAAATTTTGTTCTCGTAACAGCATTATTTCTACATAAAAACATTTCTACCCAAAAAGACATCTCAATAAAATCTCGTAATCTATATATCTTTATCTTTTCAGTGTATTTTTTACTTATTTCACTCAGAGATTTTAGTGACACTAACCTAAGATACTTATTTCCACTTTTTATTCTTATTTTTCCATTAGGTGTAAAAAACTTTAGCAAATTTTTCTCTAATAAATTAGTAAAAGTTTTATTTGTGTCATTCTCTGCTTTAGGAGCATTACAGGCTATAGCAATGTCAGAGATGTTACTGCAAAACCCCTATCCTGAACTACAAATTTCTAATGAGTCATCAAACAAGTCACTAAGAGGTTGGTATCCACTAGAATATCGAGATAATGTTGATAAAACCGTTGAAATAACTTCTAATATCATCAAATTAAAAGATAACCAAAATATAGTAATTGCTATAGAGCAAAAGTTTCCAATAGCTTTGTTTCATTATCAAAATTCATACTTTATAAATAATCTAACTGATTCAATTATCGATCAAGTATTTTTTGATGAATATAATTCAAAAATATTAATCACTGATCAGAAAGATCTTAATTATGATAGTGAAACAGTTTCATATATTGATAGCAATGAGATTTATGAAATTACAGAAATTAAAAATTATATAATTATTTTCTTTAATAATTCTTCTTATTTTGACTGCAGACAACTAAGTAATTGTACTAATCATAAAAAATAATTATTTATACGGACTAATTTCTAAGATTTTGTTAATTGTTTCATCATAGTCAACATCTATTAATTCTAAGTATTCCTCAATTTTTTCAAACCTAGGTTCATTTTCGGAATTTGCAATATTTAAAGCTGTTTCTCTATCAATTACTCCAGAAAGAGTTTGATTATTTCTAAATGTATCATGTTCAGAAAAGCCTGCCAATGCCTTGTATATGAAATTATAAAATGGAGCAGTACCATCACCTATTCGCCATGTTGATAATATTGAAGGGTCTGTCTCCCATCCATATTCATTTATTAAGACATTGTTTATGTCATTTTCATCCCATTTTTCATATTCAAAAAATTGAAGGTAATCTTTTTTGTCAATATAAGAATGTTTAAATCCAAATACAGCATCTATGAGTCCATTATTTAGGTAATAAGGATTTTCTAATACTTTTTTTAAATAAAACAAAGAAAGTTTTAATTTTGAAAAATTATTTGAAGCTTGCAAAATATTTTTTAAATTCTTTTCTTCACTAAATGAGTCAATCACACCAGCAAACCCAGTTTTAAATGATGTAAATTCGTACGGCGCAGACCCAAAACATATTAGATCAATACTGTTTTTTTTAGCAGTTTCATTTATTGCTTGAAAATATTTTTTATCTCCGGCCATAAGAAGGGGAACCATGCCTAAATGAGGTTTTTTAAGCCAAGCGTTAAGATATTTTTTAATATAACTTCTCTTTTTTGGAATATCAGCTGCAACAATAACGTGCTCAATTCCAAGCGCACCACAAATCCTTGCTTGGTTTCTTCTTGCAAGATCTGTAACCATTCCCCAATCGTACGTTATCGCAATAGGGTTCATATTGTATTTTGTTTTAAGCAAATGCAACATATAACTAGAGTCTCTACCACCTGAAAAACCAACAACAATGTCAGAGTTTTTATTTTTTTTGTGTTCTAATAGCTTATTTTCTAAGTCAGTTAAATTTTTATATTCAAAAGGTTTAAAATTTTTTGCAAAGTTAGATATTCCCTGATGGTCAAAACTTATACCAGGCATATTTTGATTTAAAATGCCTTTTGAACACACTTGTAGGTTTGAACTTTTCCAGAACGAATCTTTATCAAGCTTTATGTCTTCAATTGGGGTATATTTGAACTCTATATTTATATTGGAAAGATCTACATTAAATTTAAGTACTTTTTCATTTTTGATATCAAAACTTAATAAAGTTTGTGGTTCAAGTTTCTTAATATCGTTATTATCAATTCCAATAACACCATGTTCTAAAAAAGATTTTTCTGATGCAAATACTAATTCAAATGAATCTTTAAAGAATACGTAATATAGGTTTCCACAATTAGTAGCAAAGTGTATTTTGTCTTTTTCATAAAGGGATATAGTTACTTCTCCTTCGATTTCTTTAAAAATTGTTTTTAAAGAGTCTTCAGATGTCATGGTTTGTTTTAAGTTTGAAAATCTTTTCAGTAAGTATTCTGAATCAAGATTTGTTTCTCTTTCAATATTATTTTTGATAAAAAGATTTTCAAAATTACAAACTATTCCATTATGTAGCATTACGTTTTCATCATGAACTAACGGTTGGTTATTTAAGTTGTCATCCCTGTCTCCGTGAGTTTGAAGTCTAGAATGTCCCATTAATAACTTTGTATCAGTAGAATTAAAAAATTTATCTAATAACACTTTTACATCTTTTTTTCTGTACGCAATGGAAGATTTCATTGCAAATTTCTGAATAATTATTTTCTCAGTAGTGATTAATGAAAAACCACACGCTTCCTGGCCTCTAATTTCTGCAGAAGACGAAAGGTTATTAAATAATGTTTTCTCATTTTTTATGTTTACATTTTGTGATAGATAGCCATATATTCCACACATATATAAATACTATTTGTATTACTAATTTAAGTAATAGATAATATTATATGAATTTCCTTATAAAATTGATTGTCAAGGAATGAAGATGTTAGACCGTTTAGAAAGTAAAAAAATCCTAATCTTTTTTTTGTTAATAGTCCCTTTAGTTATAAATAGTGTGTTGATAACTAAAGAAGAAAATGAAATTAGAGAGTTGGCTACTATAAAGTTAAACAATGAAACTTCAGAACGTGAAGCTTTCCAATTGTCTTACAAAAATAATCACCAAGCTCAAGGGAATGCCTTAAAAAACGTGCTTACAAGAGAGGAAATTATTGGTAAAAAAATTACCTTCAACTTTCGGGAAAGAACAAATAATCAAATCGGAGATTTATTAAAATTTATAAATAACAACAAATATAATGCTATTTTAAATATTCCAATAGGTTACCAAACAGGTGAAAAGGAAACTTTAGGAGTTATAACTTTTGATTATTTTAAAGACTTCGATGTTAATAGGAATTCTTTCTTAGACATTAGTGGAGATCATGTGTTGCAGGTAAAGCTCTACAATATAGAGGGTGTATTAGTATCACTAGGAAAAAAAATTGTAAATGATGAATTTGTAACGATAACTCAATGTAAAAAAGATTTTACATCTTCATGGGGAGAATGTAATCCAGTAATACTTGAAAAAATAAAAAATAATTACCTGCCAAAAGAATTAATTGATGAATCTTTAGATCGTACACTTAGTACTGACTATAAGGTACACCAGATTGGCACTAAGCTATATTTCTTATACTTAAAAAAAGAAGAAGATAGGGTTATTTTAAAGTGTGAAGATTTAATACCTGATGGCACAGCAGGCCAAAACATTCAATGTATCAATTTGCTACCTGATAATAGAAGTGCTTTAGATACAGGCACTTTTATGTTTGACGTTCTAGAGGATTCATACACAGTATTTTCTGGAACTGGAGATGTTTTAAATATAAGTAATGACTTAAAGCAAGAGTATTTATTTAATTCAGAAATTGAAATAGAAAGTAATTTGTATTATTTTTATGAAGAATATTTAAATACAAAAATTTTAGGACATTTTAGTTCGGGATCATTGAGAACGTATGGTGACCTAGTTCCTTTTGTTGAAATATATAAACCAAGGGACAATCTCAGACCTCCTAATGGCCGTGAAATGTCCTCATTTGGACACTTAAATGGAACCGAATTTTATGGTGTTTACCCGTGGGGTGAGTTGTGGAGTAGAAGTATTGATAAAGAAGAATCTTATTTTGAATTTATAGACAATACAAATTCCGGAACTTATGTATTTCCATTTGAGGCAGGTTTAAAAGATTTAAGTTCAGACTTATACGACAAGGTTGGATATGATTTTTTATCTCAAAGAATAAAGTCAATAGTTCCATGCTTTGAGGGACTTTGTTTTACTATTACAAACAAAAGAAATAGTTCTATAGAAGTTTCTGATTACAATCAACTGTCAGAAATTTTTCCTGAAATGAATCAATACGGGAAAATTTATTATTTACCTGGAAAAAAACAAATATGTACTTTCAATGATTCTTATTTAAAATCATTAGAGGCAATAATTGAGGAATCGAAGATTACTCTTAGGTTCCAGGGAAAAACTTGTATTTTAAATAATCCAAATTATTTTGATGAAATTGAAGTTCTTTCACCATCATCTCTAAGTTTGGAAAACTATATTTACATTGGTAGTGATGAATAATAAAAGTAACAATATTCTGTTAAAAATATTTCAAAAGCTAAATTTTTATATCGAGTATTTGTTTAAGAGAGAGATTAACGAAAAAAAACTTTATCTTGAAATCCTTAAAAACAAAGATCTTGTTATTTTTGATATTGGATCAAATTTAGGTAATTATTCAGAATACATATCAGACATATTTTATAAAAGAGAAATTAGTATTCATTCTTTTGAACCAATTAAAGAGCTTTTAAAAAGTCAAAAAATTAAAAGTGGAAACTTGATTAAAAATAATGTAGCGGTATCGGAGAATAATGGAGTAATTAAATTTTATGAAAGAGATATTTCCTCACAATCGTCATTATATGAATTTTCAAATCTTGAAAATGACAAAATTGTAAAATCATATGACGTTAAAACTATTAATTTAATTGATTACATGGAAAAGCATAGTATCAAAAATATTGATATTTTAAAATTAGATGTCGAAGGAAAAGAATTAGACATAATTAAGTCTTTAGCCAAAGGTTTTAAAGACATAGATATTAAAATTATTAAAATTGAATCTGCATATCGCGGACACAACCAAGATTCATTTTCCAATCTGCTAGAAATTTATGCAATCCTTAATTCCAATAATTACGAATTTTTTGGATACACAAATACAAAATATTTAGGTAACAAAATATTTTTTTCAGATAGTTACTTTGTAAAGAAAAGTTAGCGATTTTTACTTACTAATTTAAATAAAACGGGTATATTTTCAACAACATATATTGAGCTAATTAAGATTATGAATATTTTATAATTAATAAAATTTTGGAATATTATGTTTGAAAGAACGAATAAGATGATTGCAAAAAATCTTCTAAAAATTTCTATATTATGCTGATTGTTATATTGTAAAACCATACTATTTGTCTCTGTTATCCAGAAAAACATTACTAGCACAGTACCACTAATTAGTGATTCAGTATTTCTTATTTCTGGATGATTGTAGATGTCAAGAGATGTGATGAAGTTATAAGAAATCAGCAATAAAGTAGCAGTAACTAAACCTGAAATAATGCCAGTTTTAAAAATTCTTTTTATATTATTAGAGTCAATTTCTTTGACCATGACATTTAAAATTCCTCTTGAAGGCAATAAGAAAATCTCGACTAATGTCCTAAAAGCCTCATAAATTCCTACTAGCCCTAAACCAAACGGCAATAAAACCCAAAGTGGAAGTCGGGATTTTATCAATATTAAAAGTGAAGCAAATAAGATTTTTAAATCACGCGCTTCTTGTTCAGGTGATACGCTTTTAAGATTAAAGATTTTATTCTTGTTAATAAGTACAAAAAATAATTTTATTGTAGCAACGATGATCATGAAATTATTAAAAGTATGGTTAAAGTAATCAAAATAAATAAATATAAAATATGAGATTGACAAAACAAAAATAAATATTGAACGATTGCTTGCTGATTTTATGTCATCATTCAAATAGTCATAAGTCTTAATGTTTCTCAAAAAAACAGTAGCTATACAAAATAGGGTGCCACCAAAATAACTTTCACTATAAATAAAAAAGAATATTATAAAATTAGTAAAAGCACACATTGCAATGATTGCAGTGCTATTAAGCCTAAATTTTTTATAACCAATTGGTTGCTTTAAATAACTTGGTCTTTCATATAGTCCACCTTGAATTGTTTCAATTAATGCAGACATTGACAGTACTAATCCAAAATACCCAGACAAATCTAAACCAAATTGTGTTTTTATTACAACAAAAGTAATAAATGTTAAGGAAGAATTTAAGACATGATCAATTTGACTATTAAAATTGTCTAATAATTTCATTACCTTAGTTTAGATTAAAATTAACAAGACAAGCTTAATAAACCGTAATACTTA
>CACOLU010000002.1 GCA_902628045.1 uncultured Candidatus Actinomarina sp.
AGAGCGATAGAACTAAACTGTTTTTAAGTCAGATACTTTAAAGTTTGTCCCAAAGGCTTTTTTCGGCTAAATCAATTATTGAAGCACCCATAGCGTATGCTCCATCATAGATAGCTTTGTGCCCGCCCTCTGTTAATGTAGCAGCTGCATATTCTGGTTGATGATTGACAGCTTCTTTTTCCCCAATTCCTAGCATTGGATGTATAGATGGGAATATTTGTGATACATTCCCCATATCAGTAGAGCCTAAACCTGGGTTGGTAGCATCTGCTTGTAAAATCATTTCTCTACCTACATCTTTAGCATTTTCCATAAAAAGTTTGTAAAGAGTTTCATTGTTATTAATTTCTTCGTATCTGTAATCAGGAGAAGTAATTTTTATTTCACACTTTGTTGATAATGCAGCGGCATTAGCAAAATTATAAAAATCTTTTTCTAATTGATTAAGACCATCTGCATTTAACGACCTTAAATACCATTCAGATTTTGTGTATGATGGAATAACAGTCACAGAGTTTAAAGGTTGTTTATTTGGAAGCTTTAATTTGACTCTTAAATTTCTAACACTTTTAATAATTTTCTTAGCAAGCTCAACACTTTCTTCTAAATCTTTATCAATCAAATTAGGATTTGATTCAGGATAATTACAATAATGTATACTCGTTTTGTCTTCATCAATTAAACCCTGATATATTTTTTCACAAATAAATGGTAGAACAGGGGCCATAGCTTTATTAAATTCAATTAGTACTTCATGTAAAGTTTTGAATGCATTTATTTTATCAATATCATCAATACCTTTTTCTTTCCAAAATCTTTTTCTATTAGAACGAACATACCAGTTTGTTAGCTCATCAACGAAGTTCATAAGCGGGGGGATTACTTCATAAAGATAATAATTTTCCATTTTTTCATTTACAGTTTTAATTAATGACTGTAATGACGAAATTATCCATCTATCCATTAGGCTTCTTTCTTCAACCGGTAATGCTTTCATTAGATCTTCATTTGTAATTTCATCAGCATTTGCATAAGTTGAAAAAAATGAATAGCTGTTCCAAAGTGGAAGTATGATATTTCTAGTTACTAACTTGACTCCCTCTTCAGAGAATTTCAGTGGTTCCCCCCTAACTACAGGTGAATCTATTAAGTAGGCTCTTAAACTGTCACCTCCATATTCATTTAATAGTTCTTCAGGATCTGGATAATTCTTTAAACTTTTACTCATTTTCCTGCCATCTTCAGCTAATATCATTCCAGTTGTAATACAGTTCTTAAAAGCTACAGAGTCAAATAATGCTACTGCAAGAACAGTAAGCGTATAGAACCAGCCTCTTGTTTGATCAAGACCTTCTGCAATAAAATCAGCTGGAAATCCTTGCTTGAATAGCTCTTCATTCTCAAAAGGGTAGTGTTGTTGGCCATATGGCATCGCACCTGATTCAAACCAACAATCTAATACCTCAGAAGTTCTTTTATAAGTTTTTCCTTCTTTTTCAATAATTAGGTCATCTAAATAATGACGATGCAAGTCAGTAATTTCTTTACCAGTTAAGTTTTTTAGTTCTTCAACCGAACCTATACATAATTTATCGTCAGGGTCATCTACATTTATCCAGACTGGAATACAACTTCCCCAGTACCTATTTCTACTTATTGCCCAATCTCTAGCATTACCTAACCAATTGGAGAATCTTTTTTCTCCAATAAATCCCGGTACCCAATGAGTTTCTTTGTTAAGTTCAACCATTCTCTCACGTATTTTTTCAACATTAACAAACCAAGTAGGAATAGCTTTGTAGATCAGGGGTGTACCTGTTCTCCAGCAGAAAGGATAAGAATGCATCTCAGTTTTTTGACTAAATAAATTACCCCTTTCTTTTAATTGGGTCATTATTACTGAGTCAGCATCTTTTACATTTAAGCCTTCCAACTCTTTAAATGTATTGTCAAATTTACCAGAGAGAGTGACCGGGTCTGCTATTACATCTATTCCAGAATTTTTAAGCGCATAAAAATCACTTTCTCCATAAGCAGGGGCTTGAGAAACTAAGCCAGACCCAGAATCAGTGTTTGTATCATCACTATGAATTAATCTAAATGCACCGTCAGAATATAGATTTTCGTATTCATTATATGCTGGAATATAGGATGTACCAATGAGTTCGTTTCCATCACATGATGAAATAATTTCTACTTCAAACTCATCTAATTCCTGAAGCCTTTGTGTTGCAATCCAATAAAACTCATCATTCATACTGACACGGGAATAATCGATATCTTTACCAATAGCAATAGCTAGGTTGCCTGGAATACACCATGGTGTAGTTGTCCAAATTAAAAATTTATCACCCTTTTTAACACTATTGAAATCTTCTCTTGCAATTAGCGTAAAGTATATCGATGGATCTTCAACATCTCTATAATCCATATTTGCTTCAAAATTAGATAACGGGGTAGAAGCAGCCCATGAGTAAGGTAAAACTTTATAATCCTGATAGATTAAGTCTTTTTCCCATAGTTCTTTAAATACCCACCAGACACTTTCCATAAAATCGATATCCATTGTTTTGTAGTCATTTTCAAAATCAACCCACCTACCAATTTTTCTCGTAATTTTTTCCCAGTTTTCAGTGTTAGTCTGCACCTGAGTTCTACAAGCTTCATTAAATTTACCAATTCCATATTCATCAATTTGTTGAGGATCTTCTAAATTAAGATTTTTCTGAACTTCCATTTCTATTGGTAATCCATGAACGTCCCAACCAAATCGTCTTTCAACGTAATAACCTCGCATCGTCCAGTACCTAGGAACAATATCCTTTATTACACCAGCTAATAGATTTCCATAATGGGGACTTCCAGTTGGAAATGGTGGTCCATCATAAAATCTAAAAATTTTATCATTTTTTCGATTATTTAAAGATGTTTGAAAAGCATCGATTTCATCCCAATAATTTGAAATTTCATTCTCTACTTGAGCTAAATTTATGTTGTTTTCAACTCTTTTAAACATATCATTAGATTTTATAGGGTTTCTAGTGCAATTTGTGCCAATAAATAAAGTTTTAAATATTTATAAATTTCTATATTTTGTCCAAAAAATGGCTAATATACATTCATTAATAAAATTTAATATGGCAAGAAAACTTTCAACAAATACGATAAATAAGTTCAAAAAAAAGCTTTTAGCTGAGAAAGAGCAGCTAACTCAAATTCTTGAACATCACCAACAAGAAAGAGAAAATATCAGGTTATCTGAAGCATCTGCGGAAAGAAGTCCAGACCCAACCTCCGCTGACGGTGGGTCAATGGCTTTTGAACTAGAAAAAGAGCTCACTCTTGATGAAAATACACGACATTTATTAAACCAGGTAGAGCATGCACTAGTTTTAATCAAAAAAAAGAAATACGGAAATTGCGAAAATTGTGGTGAGCCGATTCCTGTTGCAAGGTTAGAAGCTCTACCTTATTCGAGTCTCTGTAAAAATTGTGCAGCACTAATTGAATCTTAATAAGCTTTTACTGCCTTATATATACACATTATTTTTGGCTACCTTGGATATATTTACTAAATATTTAATTCGAATAAACAATATTCAGGAGTATGTAGTAATTGAAGATATATTGACAATTGATTTAACTTATAACACCGGAATTGCTTTTGGTTTGTTGAGTGATTACACAATATTTACATATATATTGTCAATTTTTGTATTTATTTGGTTAGTTTTTCAAATTCGTGATATTAGAGAACAAAATTTAGAAAAGCTTTCTTTAATATTAATACTTTCTGGGGCAGTTGGAAATTTAGGTGAGAGAGGATGGAATTTAATTACTGACAATGACGGAAAAGTAACAGATTTTGTTGAATTGCTATTTATTCCAAGTTTTAATCTTGCTGATACATATATATCAATTGGTATAGCGTTGCTACTTTATTCGGAGATAAAAAAAGATTAATATTGAAATAGTTTTTGAAAACGATTTGTTTGTTATTTTAAACAAGCCCCATGGTTTACTGGTACATCCAACAGACTCTTCAGATGAGTATACTCTTAGAGATTTTCTGATTGAAAATTTCAATATTAGTGAAGTTGGAGAGTATAAAAGAGAGGGTATTGTACATCGACTAGATAGAGTTACATCTGGATTAATAGTTTGTCCGATTAATACGGATGTATTCAATCAACTTCAAGAAGATTTTAAAAAAAGAAAAATTATTAAAAAGTATAAAGCAATTGTTCAAGGTTCCCCAAGAAGTAAATCTGGTGAGATTAACCTACCTTTGATTCATTCACAAAATAATAGAAGAAAGAGAGAAGTTGGAAAGAATGGAAGAGAAGCAATTACAAAATACAACACTATCTCAAAGACAGATTCCTATACTTTGTTAGATATTGATTTAATAACAGGTAGGAACCATCAGATCAGAGCTCATTTTGAATATTTAAAGACACCAATAGTAAATGACACTCTTTATGGTGCAAAAAAAGTAAGTGAATTAAATCAAAACACAATTTGTTTGCAGTCTTACAATATTGAATTCAAATTGTTTGATAAAGATTATAAATTTTCAATTAATGAACCAGATTATTTTACTTCGATAATGAACATGTAATTTTTCAAAAAAACTTTACAATTGACTTATGAGTAAATCTTTTGTACATCTTCACGCGCATACTGAATATTCAATGCTTGATGGAGCAGCAAAAATAAATGATTATCTAAAGAAAGTAAAGGAGTTAAATCAACCAGCTGCTGCGATTACTGACCACGGAAATCTATATGGTGCTTTAGAATTTGTTCGCCAAGCTGAATCACTAGATATTAAACCAATTATTGGGTATGAAGCATATCTAACTCCAGGCTCAAGATTTGACAGACCAGACAGAGACAAAAATAAAAGATATCATCTTACTCTATTGGCTGAAAATAATATAGGATACCAAAATTTAGTAGAAATTGTCAGTAAAGCATATTTAGAAGGTTTTTATTATAAACCACGTGTTGATTATGAACTATTAAGAGAACATGCGGATGGAATAATTGCTTTATCAGGTTGTCTTGGGGGTGAAGTAGCACAACATTTAGCACCAGATGGGTCCAGAGAAGAAGGCAATACTGCAAATGAAAAAAGTTTTGAAAAAGCTTTAGAAAAAGCAAAAAATTATCAAGACATATTCGGCAAAGACAATTTTTTTATTGAACTACATAACCATGGAATACCACAACAAATAGAAATATTAGATGATTTGGTAAAAATATCTAAAGAGATAGACGCGCCACTTGTTGCTGCTAATGATTCACATTATGTCGCAAAAACTGATTCTTCAGCGCACGATGCTTTACTCTGTGTTCAAACCAATGCAACTATGGAGGATGAAAATAGATTCAAATTTGAAGGTGAAGATTTTTATGTAAAGTCATCTGAAGAGATGCGGATGTTATTTCCTGATAATAGGTTTCCTGATGCTTGTAACAACACTTTAAAAATTGCTGACAGAGTTCACTATGAGTTTGATTTTGATCAAGATTACCTTCCTGATTTTCCAATCAATGATGATTCCACAAGTGTTGAAGAATATTTAAAAAACAAAGTATTAATTGGGGCAGAAGAGAAATATCAAGATGTAAACAAAGAGGTACTAGAAAGAATCGATTATGAACTTGAAGTAATTAACTCTATGGGGTTTGCTTCATATTTTTTAATTGTTGGAGACTTAATTGAATTTGCAAAGTCTAGAAACATTAGAACTGGTGCTGGAAGAGGATCAGCTGCTGGTTCAATAGTTTCGTACTGCCTAGGTATAACTGGAATAGAACCCTTAAAGTATGGATTAATCTTTGAAAGGTTTTTAAATAAGGGAAGGAAGTCACTTCCTGATATTGATATGGACTTTGATGAAAGATATCGTGGAGATGTTATCCAGTATGCTATTGATAAATATGGCCAAGATAGAGTTGCACATATAGTCACATTTGCAACTATAAAAGCAAAACAGGCAATAAGAGATGCAGCAAGAGTTTTAGGTCTGCCATTTTCCAGTGGTGATAAAGTAGCAAAATTGATGCCACCTATGATTCTTGGAAACACTGCCACTATATCTGAATGTTTAAATCTTGATGAAAATAATGAAAGTGGTTATAGCAAAGAGTTTTATTCCGCTTCTGAAGAATTAAGAAAACAATATTCTGCTGATGAAGAAGTTAAAAGAATAATTGATATAGCTCTTGGTCTCGAAGGCTTAAGGCGTCAAGATGGTATACATGCAGCAGCGATTGTGATATCGCCTGACAAAATAACTAATTTTCTACCAATACAAAGAAAAGGAGAAAATGCAGAAATAGTTACACAGTATGAAATGCACACAGTTGAACAATTAGGTCTTTTAAAAATGGACTTTTTAGGTTTAAGAAACTTATCAATTGTAGATAGAACCGTAGAGTTGATTGGTGATAAAAATTTTGACATTGATAATTTAGATTTACAAGATGACAAAACTTTCAAATTATTTTCTGAAGGTAGAATGACTGGAGTTTTTCAGCTAGAAAGCAGGGTTGCTCAGTCAGTTTCCAGAAGTTTAAATCCAAAGAGATTTGAAGACATTGTTGCCTTAGTTGCATTAATCAGGCCTGGACCGCTGGGTGCTGGAATGCATAATGAATTTACTGATCGTGCAAACTCTCGTAAAGAAATTGAATATTTACATCCAGACTTAGAGGACGTTTTGAGTGAGACTTACGGAGTGATTCTATATCAGGAGCAAGTTATGCAGATAGCTGAAAAAATTGCAGGATTTAATTTACAGGAAGCAGACAATTTAAGGGTAGCAATGGGCAAAAAAATTCCTCAGGTTATGGAAGAGCAGCGTAAAAAATTTACTGAAGGGTCTGTAAAAAGTGGATATTCTGAGCAATTCGCAATTGAACTATTTGATCAAATAGCATTTTTTGCTGGTTACGGATTTAATAAAAGCCATTCCGTACCTTATGCACTACTTGCTTATCAAACTGCTTACTTAAAAGCAAACTATCCTGCAGAGTATATAGCTGCTTCATTGACTGCGGTAAAACGGGATAAAGATAGGACAGCAATATTTCTTTCTGAAGCTAGGGACATGGGAGTCAAAGTTTCTACTCCAGATATAAATAGAAGTTCATCAGATTTTACTGTTAATGATAACGAAATACTCTTTGGTCTATCTGCTGTAAGAAATGTTGGAGATATAACCTCTGAAAAAATTGTTTTAGAAAGAAATGAAAATGGTTCATATAAATCAATTGAGGACTTTTTATCAAGAATAGATTCTAGATCATTAAACAAGAGAGGCATAGAAGCTTTAGCACAAGGGGGAGGGTTTGATTTTTTTGGACACTCAAGAAAAGGTGTGTTTGATGCAGTACCTGATTTAATTGAGGACGCCAAAGATCTTAAAAATAATAAAGCAAATAACCAAACTACATTATTTGATTTGGATGATCAATCAGATAAATTAACAACTATTAAAGATACTGAGTGGACTAAGAAAGAAAAACTAGAAAGAGAAAGAGAAATGTTAGGTTTTTTTGTTAGTGAAGATCCATTAGATGGGTATGGAGAAGTGCTTAAATCAGAATCTTCGCACTCTATATTGGAGTTACAATCATTTGACGAGGAAGAGGAAATAAATGTTGTAATTGCTGGTTTGATTTCCAATGTCCAAAAAAGAGTATCAAGAAGGGGAAACCCGTGGATTCAATTTGATTTACAAGATACATCTGGTTCAGCTGGCGTATTAATTTTTAACAAGCTAGTAGATAAATACAATAGCAGTATTGATGGAGAAATATATCTTAAGGTTTCAGGTACCTATGTTGGTGGTTCTGAAAACACAATTCGAGCAAGAGACATTGAAGTAATAGAGCCATCAAAAATGGTTGAAGATTTAGACACTTCACCATTAAGAATATCTGTAACTGAGGAAAAATTAGATAAGAAAAATCTTATATTACTGAAAGAATTACTTGAGAAATATCCGGGCCTCTCAAATGTTGAATTAGAGGTACACGGAGAACAAAGTACTAAGTTACTTGAATTAAAAGAAATAAAAGTAAAAAAAACTAATCAATTGAAAAATGAGATTAACACATTGCTTACTAGTTAAGTAAGATTATAAATGTATGAGTTTTAACGTAGAAGAATTTATAAACAGATATAAAGAAAGAGCAGAAGCTGTAAAAAACAGATCTATTCCTCCTGTTGGTGGAGACGATCGCATGGCATTTATCAAACAAGCTGAAACTGATTTTCAGGATTATATGATAATTGCAGATTCAGAATTTACAGTTGAGGAAGACTATTTAGTATTTAAGTATAAATTAGATTCTTAATCAAGATTTTTACTCATAGGAAAAATTTTGGTAATAACCTCTGCACACGCAACTGCTATTTCCATATGTTCTTTTTGAGTTCCATTCCCTGATCTTAACTCAATGTAATGTATCCAGCTCCTAAGTGTACCATTCATATACATCCTGCTAACAGTATTTCCTTCAGGTAAGACTGCACGTGCCTGTTCTTTAGCAATTCCATTTTCAATTGCCCAGTTGTATGTTTCTTGTGCTACGTTAATAAGATGATTTTGTTTTTCATTCCAAATATTTGAAATTTCTTCGTCATCATTTTCAATAGAGTTTTGTCTATTTTTGAGATCTTGAAGCCTGGCTTCTCTAGTTACAAACTCAAGATCTTTAACAGGATTTGCATATCTTTGTGAAAATTCTTGAAAACTAAACGATCTATGTCTTAAAATTTGCCTTGCAATATCTCTTGTTGTTTCTATTTCTAGACACGCACTAACCATTTCAAGGGGGGACCAGTGTGCGTTTTTAATTAGAAACTTAATAAGTTTTTCACTTGTTTCGGTATTTAATTGATTAGAAGGGTTTGAAACTCGTGCACAGAATGCTACCAATTCTTGAGCGTTGTCAATTCCTTCATTTAAGAATTCTTCAGTTGGTTTAGAATAACTTACTAATTTTACTTTCATTTATGTAACTATATTAAAATAAAAAAAATATGTTTTTATTAAGGATAATTGTTTTTTTAATACTTGTTTCTTTGTTAATAATTTTGGCATACCCTTTATTAATTATTTATGATATTTCCAGAGGTGGAAATGGATTTGGAATTTGCAGTGATCTTGTCAACTGTGTTATTCCTATAACTGAAGGTCCTAGGTTACTTATTATTCTTATTGCATCATTTTTTTTGTTAGTTTTCTTACTAAGAATTATCATGAAATTTATTAATTCCTTAAATAAAGAAAAATCTATTCTTTAACAACCAAAAAGATTGATAATAAGACCATAAGTACACCAAACCAATTCAAAATATTTAGATATTCGTTTGCTACTAAAATTCCAATTAGCAATGCAAATATGGCTTCCATACTTAATATCAATGCTGAAGTTGAAGCTTTTATTATTTTTTGACCATAGAGTTGTAAATAAAAAGCTCCAACATTAACAACTAAACCCAAAAATATTATTGGAAAAATATTTTCATACAAAAAGTCAAACTCCGAAAAGGTTATTAATGGTAAACATAATATTGCTCCCGTAAATGACTGAACAAACATTAGCTGTGAAATATTTTGATTCTTTACATATCTTTCAACGAGAACGATATGCATTGCATAAGCTACTGCACAAATTAGAGTAAACATGTTACCAAACACTTGTGAAAAATCGTTTATTGATATTAGTGCTATTCCAGTGAATCCAAGAAATGAATATATATAGTTTTTTGTTTCTAAGTTTGTTTTGTTGATAAATTTAGATAAAAAGGGTGTAAGCACAACATAGAATCCAGTTACAACACCTGAATTGATAGTAGATGTAGTTAACAATCCTTGTGTTTGAGTAATGTATCCTAACCATAAAAATAATCCCATCATAATCCCAGGTTTCCATGTTATTTTTTCAGGTATACCTCCAATAACAGCAAAAAAGAATGCTGCAATTAAATATCTTAAAAAAACAACAAAAGTTGGACTAAAAACATTTAGTAAATTTTTTACAATTAAAAAAGTTGAACCAAAAAATAAAGCAGATACAAATAATGCAATTAGTGATTTGTTTTTTTCATTTATCAGCATATCAGTGAACTTTAATATGTTGTTTAAAATAATATAGTGGTAATGAGTAAAGATAAAAAAGTAAAAGATATTGTTAATATTTTAGAAAAACTGTATCCAAAAACCCCTATTCCTTTGAAACACAAAGACCCGTTTACTCTTTTGGTTTCAGTTGTTTTATCTGCACAGTGTACTGACGAAAGAGTAAATCAGATTACTCCAATTTTATTTGCTAATGCAGATACACCTTTAAAGATGTCAAAATTACCAATTGCTAAAATTGAAAAAGTAATAAGACCTTGTGGTTTGTCTCCTCAAAAATCAAAAGCAATTAAAGGTTTGTCAAAAATAATAGTCAAAAAGCACAACTCTATTGTGCCTCAAAACTTTATAGATTTAGAAAATTTACCCGGTGTTGGTCACAAGACGGCATCTGTTGTAATGAGTCAAGCATATGGATATCCTGCTTTTCCTGTTGATACGCATATACATAGACTTGCTTGGAGATGGGGCTTGTCAACAGGAAAGAATGTGGAGAAAACAGAAAAAGATTTGAAAAGATTATTCCCAGAAAATAAGTGGAACAAACTTCATCTTCAAATTATTTTCTATGGTCGTGAATATTGTCCTGCAAGAGGACATAATTTAGAAGTGTGTATTATTTGTTCAAAATACAGAAGAAAAGAAGGTTTTAAGTAGTATTTTTTTAAATCAAGTCAAGGTATATATTTAGTTTATGGAAATTAATGCATTTATAGCTTTCTTTTTTGGAGCAATATCATTTTTTTCACCCTGTGTACTTCCTTTAGTTCCAGGGTATTTCGCTATATTTTCTTTAAATAAAAATTCAAAAATTTCGAAAATTAATGGTGCGGTGCAATTTGCAATAGGATTTTCTATTGTTTTTGTTTCGCTAGGTGCACTTGCAAGTTCTGTGGGATCTTTTTTCAGCAGAAATGCAACAATTCTTGGTCAAATTAGTGGAACTATCATAATAATTTTTGGTTTGGTTTTATTGATACCATCTCTTAACAAAAGATATTTTTATAGTTCAAATTATGTTGATATTAACAATTTTTCAAAATCTAAAAACTTTATAATGGGCTTTACATTTGGTTTTGGGTTCACTCCTTGTATCGGACCAGTTCTTGGAGCATTATTAACTCTTTCATCTAAGTCTGAAACTTTATATTCAGGAGTAATGTATTTAATATTGTTTTCATTAGGCCTTGCCATTCCATTTATTACCATTGCAGTTATTTCGGATCGGATAAATTTTAATAATAAATTATTTACAAGCTTTCAAAAGTACTCGACAAACATTTCTGGTATTACGTTAATTGCATTAGGATATTTAATTTTTACTGACAGAGTTTATATTCTTGCATCATTTTTTCAAGATATTCTTTACATACTTAATTTAGAGTGGTTAAGTACTATTTAAGGTTATGAAATTTTTAAAATCTTTAAATTCATTAAATATTGAGGGAAGTGATGCTTGTATGTTCATAGATTCACTTGTTTCAAACTCTATAAATGAAAACGAATATAAATTCTCTTATTTATTAGGACCAGATGGAAAAGTAAATTTTTGGTTTATATTTTCAAGACAAAATGATTTATTGAAAATTTATCAATCTGAAAGTAATTTGATTGAGTTAAAAAAAGTATTAGAAAAGTACAAAATTCGTATCAAATGTGAATTAAATATTGTTAAAGAAGATAATTTTTTTGAAATCATTGCGAAAGATGATTTTCTTATTGTAAAAGCAACTCATGAGTCAGAACATTACACTGACTGGTCTCAAATTGAAATGACCTACGAACTTCCTTCATTAAAAATTATTAAACAAGGTTTATTACCTAACGAAATTAAATGGTTAGAAAATTTTGTAGACTTTGATAAAGGGTGTTTTATTGGACAAGAACAAGCTTCAAGAATTAAATTTAGAGGAAATCCGAGGAGAATATTAAAAACTTTACCAAATTCAACTCAAGAAATAGTTAAAAAATAATTTACTGTGATAAAAAAAAACTCAAGATGTAGATACTGTGGAAGAATTTTATACAAACAAGTTTCTGAAAAATTTTTTGTATGTTCACAAAAATGTAAAACGTTGATAAAAAATATTACCTATATGGACACAGTTGATTCTGTAGTTTTAGGTGTTAACAGTACGAAGTGGAGCACAGTAGATGAATTATTTAAAAGAGTTGATGTAAATAAATTTGATTTTATTTCTTCAGTAAGACGTTTAATTTATTTTAAAGGATTGCTTTTAACCAAAGAAAAAAAAGAAGTTAATCAAAAATCACTAATATCTAAAGTGAAAAGATAGCTCCTTTATTAAATCGTTTCAATGAATATTGAACAATAGGTCCAACTGTAACAACCATGAAGATTGTGCCTAGCCCATAAGACCCGCCCAGTAATACTCCTACTACAAACGCAGTAAAGTCAATTCCAATTCTAGTAGCTCTTATGCTTGGTCCTAATTTAGCAATGCCAACCATAATTCCATCTCTAGGACCTGGACCAAGTCCAGAACCAACATAAACACCTACCCCTACTGCAAACACTACAGTACCAAATACGAGAAAAATTATTTTTAAATATAATACTTCTGGACTTGGCAAATAATACATTGTTAGGTCAATAACATTTCCAATAGTTAAGATATTTAGAATAGTTCCTATAAAAGGTTTTTGTTTAAGTGGAATCCAACCTATAAGTAAAATAAATCCAGTTAAAACTCCAGCAAATCCAATTTTTACACCTATTAATTTACTAAATCCATCGTGAAAAACATCCCATGAATTTAATCCAAGACCAGCCTCAATTGTAAAAGCTAAACCAAAACCACATAAAAAAAGTCCAAACATAAGTTGAGGAATTCTTTGAATAATTAATTTATTTTGCATTTGTGAACAAGTCTTCTAAGACAGATATGTTTTCTGGACATAGTTCGTAAGTAGATTGAAAGCGGAGAATTGGAATAATTCTATTATTTATATCAACCTTTATTTCATTATCATTGAGTAAATTAAATATAACATTTAAAGATGTTTGTTCATCAACCCATCGATTTGAACTAGTACATATTTCTTTTCCAACTTGAATTAAAGTGTCATCAGAATAATTTTCTAAAGTATTTTCACTATCAGCAATTCTAATTTGTTCAACAAAACTTTCACCAAAATTATTAAAACTAAGTGAAGAAAATGTTATGTAGGAAATTATTGAAATAATGAAAAAAATCGTAACACCAATAATTGTTTTATTGTTCATATTCTATTATTAAGTAATTCTAGATTTATATATGTAAATTATCACTTGTACCCGGAGGGGGAGTCGAACCCCCACATCCGAAGATACTGGATTTTGAATCCAGCGCGTCTGCCAATTCCGCCATCCGGGCTTTAATAAGATTATATTTGATATGCAGATGAATGAGAGAAAATTTTATTAAGTTTAAAATGAAGGTGTGATATTTATAATAGATGGCCATAGTATTGCATTTAGAGCTTTTTATGCACTTCCTGAAACATTAGTAACAAAAGAAGGTTTTCCGACAAATGTAATTCACGGGTTTCTTATGATGTTATCTAAGCTTGTAAATAACTATGATGTAGAAAAAATTATCATCACATGGGATGTTTCTAAAAAAACTTTTAGAAATGATATATTTGAAGACTATAAAGCTAACAGAAGTTCTTCTCCTGATAATTTTAAAATTCAAATTAAAGAACTGCAGAATTTACTTACAAAATTTAACCTACCACAAATTTCACTGGAGGGTTTTGAGGCAGATGATGTTATAGGAAGTTTATCAAAACGTTTTAATGAAATTAACAAGAAAGTAACAATCGTTACAGGAGACAGAGATTCTTTCCAATTAATTAGTTCCAAAACTCGTGTTATGTATACAAAACGTGGCATATCTGATGTTGAAATATTTGATAGAGATGCTTTTACTGAAAAATATCAAATAAATACTAATCAATACATTGAATATTTAGCGCTTAAAGGAGACAAGTCAGATAACATTCCAGGCTTGCCAGGCGTTGGTGAAAAAACTGCTATATCGTTACTGCTAAAGTATAAAAAAATATCAAATATTTATAAAAATCTGAATGAATTAACGCCAAAATTAAAGTCAAATTTTGAAGAAAATAAAGATTTAGTGATTATGAGCAAAGAACTTGCAACAATAAAAACTGATTTAGATCTTACAATTCCAACAACTAATTTAATTGATACTATATTTTTAAATAGCAAGGTTTTGGAAGATTCTAGAAATGAAATATCTAAATATGAACTAAATAGATTTCTTGGTGAAAGAACAAACTCAGATAAAAATAAAATTAAAAAAGATAAAATAATAATTAAAAAAATAGATAAAAAAATTGAACTACGTAGTATCGTTTTCAAATTTGATAATAAAAACTATTTCGTAAACAATGATGAGTTTGGTGAATTTGAGTCATTGGAAAATTTCAAGAATGTTATTTCTCTTTCATCACAAATATTTTCTAACGAATTTCTTATTAATGACTACAGCAAATTTGTAGCTTATGACTGTTTGTTATTTCTACTAGATCCAAGTATTAGACCAGACAATTTAATAAATATTGCTAAATATATGGATCCACAAAGTGATATAAATAAAAAATCTAATGTAGATGAATTCATAATATTTTTTCAATCAAAGTTTAATTCTATTATTAAAGCGATTAAAGAATTTGAATTAGATACTGCACTCTATCAACTTTATAGAGATGTAGATTTTCCAATGTTGATGATTTTGTCTGGAATGGAAAATGAAGGCATTTCTGTTTCAAAAGAAAAAATGAAAAAACTTTCAAAAAGTCTGAATACAAAATTATTAAACATTGAATCAAAGTGTTATGACATTACTAAAAGAGAGTTTAATTTAAATTCTCCCAAACAACTTTCTGAAATATTCTTCAATGAATTGAAATATCCAGTTTTAAAGAAAACACCAAAAGGTGCTCCTTCTACTGATGCAAGTGTTTTGGAGGAGTTGGCAAAGAATTATGATTTACCAAACTATATTTTAAAATACAGAGAACTTGAAAAAATTAGATCTACTTATGTAGATGGTTTATTGCCTGAGGTAACTGATGATTCAAAAATACATACTCATTACAATTTATTTGGAACCACAACAGGTAGACTCTCATCAGAAAAACCGAATTTACAAAACATACCCAACAAAACTGAGTTAGGGCAGCAAATTAGAGATTTTTTTATTTCCAAACCTTCGATGAACTTTGTTCTTTCAGATTATTCCCAAATAGAGTTAAGAGTTCTTGCGCACCTAAGTCAAGATTCAGAAATGATAAAAATATTGAAGCATGAAAATTCAGATATACATTCTGAAACTGCTGCAAGAATATTTGATCAGCCAATAAGTGATGTTAATTCTGAAATGAGAAGAAAAGCAAAAGAGGTTAATTTTGGATTAATATACGGGATGGAAGCATTTGGTTTATCCAAGAGTCTAGATATACCTCAAAAAGAGGCTAAGAAATTAATTGATGCTTATTTTGATCAATTTCCAAAAGTAAAGGGCTTTCTTGAAAATGTCGTATCTGATGCTGAAAAAAACACATTTACAAAAACTTTGTTTGGTAGAAAAAGATTCATAAAAGAATTAGCTTCCTCTAATTTTCAATTGAAGGCAATGGGTAAACGCATTGCCATGAATGCTCCAATTCAAGGTACAGCTTCAGATATTATGAAAATTGCCATGATAAAGGTTCATGATGAACTTTATAATTTTGATAATGCAAATTTACTACTGCAAATACATGATGAAATTGTAGTTGAAGCTAAAAATAAAGATCTTGAAAAAGTTTCGTTAGTTGTTTCCAAAAATATGCAAAATGCAGTTAAACTCGATGTTCCTTTGTATGTAAATACAAAGATAAATTCATCACTTGCAAATTTTAATAATTAGTTTGTAAATATCACAGATATGTTATTCTTATTGACGCAACACTATGATGGGAAAAATTAATACATATGACAAATAACAATGAAGAGACATCCTCTCCTTCAAATGTCGTCGAACTACCTGAAGATATAAAGCCAGAAGATTTTCCTGAACTTCTCGAAAAAACCTTAGTTACTTTTAATAATGGTGATGTTATTGAAGGCACTATTGTCAGAGTAGACCGTAATGAAGTAATGGTTGATGTTGGATATAAATCAGAAGGTGTTATCCCATCTAGAGAACTATCAGTAAGAAAAGGTGTAAACCCTAAAGAAATCGTTAATGAGGGTGAAAAAATACAAGCTTTGGTTTTAGATAAAGAAGATGACGAAGGAAGATTAATTCTATCTGTTAAAAGAGCTGTTTATGAAAAAGCATGGGGAGATATCCAAGAAATCTCTGAAAGCAACAAGTCTATAAAAGGAACTGTAATTGAATCTGTTAAAGGTGGCCTAATCGTTGATATTGGGGTTAGAGGATTTCTTCCAGCTTCACTTATTGATGTCAGAAGAGTTAAAGAATTGACATCATATATAGGTGAAGAAATAGAAGCAAAAATTCTTGAACTTGACAGACCAAGGAATAATATTGTTCTCTCTAGAAAAGCCCACTTGGAAGAGGAAATGTCTGAAGAAAGACAAGGCTTTCTTGATGATTTACAGGTTGGAGACGTAAAGGACGGAAATATTTCATCGATTGTTAGCTTTGGAGCTTTTGTTGATATTGGTGGAATGGATGGACTAGTACATGTGTCTGAACTTTCATGGCGACATGTTGAAAATCCAAATGAAATTGTAAAGGTAGGCGATCAAGTCACAGTTAAAGTTTTAGAAATTGATAATGATAAAGAAAGAATATCTCTATCTATAAAACAGGTCAACGAAGATCCTTGGTTAGACTTTGAACTCCACTATAAAGAAGAAGACATCGTAGACGGAGAAGTTACAAAAGTAGTTCCTTTTGGGGCATTTGTCACTATTGGCAAAGGTGTTGAGGGATTGGTACATGTTTCTGAAATATCATCAGACAAAGTTGATTCACCAGAGCTAGCACTTGCATTAGGTCAAAAAGTAAAAATTAAAATTACAGAATTAGATATTGAGAAAAGAAGAGTAAACCTATCAATTAAGAAAGCAGATCCAAACTGGAAAGAAGTACAAGAAGATAAAGAAAAGCCAAAAACACATTCATCATCATCTAATGAAGAAACTCCAAAACGTCAAACGGTCGAGGGTGTTGATGAGTCTTTAGAGAATATCCTACAAGAATTAAAAGAAAGAGGAATAGGTAACTCGTAATTTATTCTTTTTATGCTTAATCTTTAAATATGGCAAAGAAAGTTTATATAGTAACTGGTCCCATTGGAAGCGGAAAATCAACTGCAATAAAATATTTAAAAAATAAAGGTTTTAATACAGTTGATCTTGACAAAGTTTCTAATAATATATTAAATTCTGGTGAATCAATTAGTTTTTTAAAAAAAGAGTTCCCCCAAGCACTTATTAGTGGTTTTGTTGACAAAGAAATTTTGGCAGATATTGTGTTTAAAAATAAAGAAAAATTAATTACTCTTGAAAATTATATACATCCAAAAGTACTTCTCGAATTACAAGAGATAATACAAAATACCGAAGATGAACTATTTGTAGAAGTTTCGGCACCTAAAAATATATATAAAGATTTTGATTGTATTGTAATCCACTCTGAAACTGAAAACAGAATAAAAAGACTTCAGGAAAGAGGAATGAATTATGAAGATATCCAAAATAGAATGGCAAATCAAAAAAAAGATGATTGGTGGAATAACTTAGGAATTGTTATACAAAATGACAATTTAAATGACTTTTATGCCAATTTAGATAAAATAATTGATCAAAATTCATAGCCTTAGTAATTTTATTGACATTTTATAAAAGAGTTATAATTTATTATGAATAAGTTTGAAGTAGTTTCTGAATTTCAACCAAAAGGTGATCAGCCAAACGCTATTAAAGAATTAAAAAAAGGTTTGGATAAAAACATCCCACATCAAACTTTAAAAGGAATTACTGGGTCAGGTAAATCTGCAACGATTGCTTGGTTGATAGAAGAATGCCAACTTCCTTCATTAGTTCTAGCTCCTAATAAAGCTTTGGCAGCACAACTAGCCAACGAATTTAGACAGTTTTTTCCAAAAAATAGGGTAGAATATTTTGTTTCTTATTACGACTATTACCAACCAGAAGCATATGTTCCACGTACAGATACATTTATTGAAAAAGATGCAAATATCAATGAGGAAATAGATCGGCTAAGACACTCTGCTACAAGCGCACTCTTGTTGAGAGAAGATGTAATTGTTGTGTCATCTGTCTCATGTATTTATGGACTGGGTTCTCCTGTAGAGTATAGAAATAAATTAATTCCTATAATTAAAGGTGAGGAGTTTGAAATTGATAATCTTCTTTTACAGTTAGTCAAACAACAATATGTAAGAAATGATTTAGTAGTTCAAAGAGGATCTTTTAGATTAAAGGGAGACACTTTAGATATATTTCCTGTATATGAGGAAACAATTTTTAGAATAGAATTTTTTGGTGATGAGATAGAAAACATCTCAAGAATAGATCCAACAACTGGTGAGATTTTAGAAAAGTTGACTGAACTAGCAATTCTTCCTGCTTCACATTATGTGATATCAGATGAATCAAGAAAGAGTGCGTTAAATCAGATAGAAAAAGATATGTTATCACAGGTTAAAAAATTTGAATCTGAAAACAAGCTTTTAGAAGCCCAAAGAATTGAACAAAGAACTAAATATGATTTAGAGATGCTGTCTGAGTTAGGTGTATGCTCTGGAATAGAAAATTATTCAAGATATTTTGATGGAAGAAAGCCTGGTCAAGCACCATTTACACTCCTAGATTTTTTTCCAAGTGAATTTTTAATGGTTGTAGATGAAAGCCATATTGCTATACCACAAATTAGAGGACAGTATGAGGGAGATAGATCGAGAAAAACAACTTTAGTTGATTATGGTTTCAGATTACCTTCCGCACTAGATAACAGGCCGCTTAAGTTTGAAGAATGGGAAGATAAGATTGATAAAACAATATTAGTTTCTGCTACACCTGGTAAATGGGAAAAAGAAAACTCAGAAAAATTTGTTGAACAAGTCATAAGACCAACAGGTCTAATAGATCCGAAAATAATAGTAAAACCTACTGAAAACCAAATACAAGATTTGCTTGTTGAGATTGAGTCAGTTGTCAATAATGGAAATCGTGTTTTGGTTACTACATTAACAAAAAAAATGAGTGAGGCTTTAAGTGATTATCTTATTAAAGCAGGCATAAAAACTAGGTATCTTCACTCTGACATAGACACTCTTGAAAGAATAGAAATACTTAGAGATTTGAGAAAAGGTGAATTCGATGTACTGGTAGGTATAAATCTTCTAAGAGAGGGGCTTGATTTACCTGAAGTCCAACTAGTAGCTATTTTAGATGCTGACAAAGAGGGTTTTTTGAGATCTGAGACTAGTTTAATTCAAACTATAGGTAGAGCTGCTAGGAATCAAGAAGGATATGTAATAATGTATGCTGACAAAATAACTGATTCAATGACATTTGCTATTAATGAAACTGAAAGAAGGCGTGGGATCCAACAGGAGCATAATCGAGTTAATAATATAACGCCTAAAACAATTCAAAAAGAAATTACCGATATTTTAGAGTTAGTTGAAAAAACAAGAGGAAGTAGCAGTATAAGTATCAGTAAATCAAAACTTAATTTAAATGATGCTTCTAAGACTGATTTAATAAAATTATCTAAAAATATTGAAAAAGAAATGAATTTAGCTGCTGATTTATTAGAGTTTGAGCTTGCTGCTAGATTGAGAGACGAACTTAAAGAACTTAGAAGAGAAATTAATAACTATTCAGAATGAAAGAAGAAATACTCAAAGTAAGAGGGGCAAAGGAACATAACCTAAAAGATGTTTCAGTTGATATTCCAAAAAACAAACTAGTCGTCATTACTGGATTGTCTGGCTCTGGAAAATCTTCTCTAGCTTTTGATACAATTTATGCTGAGGGTCAAAGAAGGTATGTAGAAAGTCTTTCTGCGTATGCCAGACAATTTTTAGGTCAAATGGAGAAACCAAATGTTGAGAGCATTGATGGATTGTCTCCAGCAATCGCTATAGATCAAAAAACTTCTTCTCGCAGTCCTAGATCTACTGTCGGTACTGTGACGGAAATACACGATTATTTGCGACTTTTATGGGCTCGTATAGGAATTAGTTTTTGTCCTAGTTGCAACAATAAAATAGAGAAACAATCTGTGAGTTTTATAGTAAAACAAATTATGAATTTTAAAGAGGGAACAAGTATAGATATATTGGCCCCAGTAGTTCGCTCACGTAAAGGCGAATTCGAAACATTATTTAAAGATTTGCAGTCGCAAGGTTTTTCTAGAGTTCTTGTTGATGGTGAAGTGATAAGATTAGATGAAGCAAAGAGATTAGATAGATATTTTAATCACGATATCTCAGTTGTAATTGATAGAATAAAAATTAAAAAAACTCCTGGAAGAAGACTTCCACAGTCAGTTGAAACTGCATTGGAATTAACATCTGGATTAGTTGATATTAGTGTTGATGATAAAATTACTACTTATAGTCAAAATTTAGGTTGTTTGAAATGTGGAACGTCATTTGACAAGTTGGAACCCAGAGATTTTTCTTTCAACTCACCGTTTGGCGCATGTGGATCTTGCAACGGGCTAGGTGTAAGTTACGAAATAGATGAAGCTTTATTGATTAAAGATTTTGATTTATCTATCAATGAAAATGTGTTTCCAGATATGTCTACTCGAAAATATTTTAGAGCACAAATTCACGGTGTTTGCGAGCATTTTGATATACCTGTTGATGAGCCATACAAAAATTTAACAAGGAAACAAAAAGATATCTTACTTCATGGCTCAAAAGGAGAAAAAACTGTTATTAGATATGTCAATAGATTTGGAAATTCAAGAGTTTGGCAAAGGCCGTATCGAGGAATAGTCTCAACTTTTAAAAAAAATTATGAAGAAACCTCCTCAGATGCTGCAAGAGAATATTATAAACAATTCATGAGAGAGTTACCTTGCAGTGATTGTGATGGCGAGAGATTAAATATTAGATCAAGATTGGTTCAAGTAGGAAATTTAACTCTTGGTCAATTTAATAACCTTTCAATAAAGGAAGCTTCTAATGTAGTAGAAGATTTTAAACTAACAGGTAGTGATTTTGAAATTGCAATCCCAATTATTAGAGAGATTACAGAAAGATTAAAATTTTTAAACGAAGTAGGACTTAGTTATCTTCAATTAAGTAGAGGTGCAGCAACGCTATCAGGTGGAGAGGCGCAGCGTATTAGACTTGCAACTCAAATAGGTTCAGGCCTTACTGGAGTACTGTATGTATTAGATGAACCATCAATTGGTTTGCATCAAGCAGATAATATAAAGCTTATAGATACATTGTTACGTTTGAGAGATTTGGGAAATACTGTTTTGGTAGTTGAGCATGATGAGGAAACAATGAAAAGTTCTGATCATGTGATTGATATCGGCTGGGGTGCAGGCGAACAGGGTGGTGAGATTGTTGCTGAAGGATCTTGGGAAAAAGTTTCTTCAAACATAAAGTCAATTACTGGTCAGTATTTATCTGGTAAGCAAGTTGTACCTTATCCTTCAGTTCGCAGGAATGGAAAAAATGAAAATATTGTTATTAGAGGTGCAAAAGAAAATAACTTAAAAAATTTAACTGTAAATTTTCCTTTGGGTAAATTTATATCAATTACTGGAGTATCTGGTTCGGGAAAATCTACTCTAGTTTCAGATATTTTATCAAAATCTATTCAAAACGAATTTTCAAAGAACTTTATAATGCCAGGATTACATAAGAGTGTTTCAGGCCTGGAAAATATTGATAAACTTATTGAAATTGATCAATCGCCAATTGGCCGAACACCAAGATCGAACCCAGCAACATATTCGGGAGTATTCGATCAGATAAGAAATTTATTTTCTTTAACAGAAGAATCAAAAATTAGAGGTTACAAACCTGGAAGGTTTTCATTTAATGTTCCAGGTGGTAGATGTGAATACTGTAAAGGTGATGGAAATATCAAAGTTGAAATGTATTTTCTTCCTGATGTTTATGTTGTATGTGATGAGTGTAATGGAACAAGATATAATTCTGAAACTTTATCCATTAGATGGAAAGGTTACAATATAGCTGAGATTTTAAATTCAACAGTTGAAAATGCTTTAAACATATTTGAAAATCAACCTTCAATTTATCGGATAATTAAAACTTTAGATGATGTTGGACTTTCTTATATTAAGTTAGGTCAAGCTGCTACTACATTATCAGGTGGCGAAGCACAAAGAGTTAAGTTAGCGAAAGAGCTCAGTAAAAGATCGACTGGCAAGACTGTTTATATATTAGATGAGCCCACAACAGGGCTTCATTTTGCCGACGTTCAAAAATTACTTGAAGTGTTGCACATGTTGGTAGATAAAGGGAATACTGTAATAGTCATTGAACATAATTTAGATGTAATAAAAAATTCAGATTGGATTATTGACCTTGGACCTGAAGGTGGTGAAAATGGTGGCACTATAATTGGTGAAGGTACTCCTGAAAATATTTCTAAAAATAAATCTTCTCTAACGGGCAAACATTTGAAAGAAGTTTTAAATGGAAAAAATTAATCTAAATGAAATTCCAAACAAACCAGGAATATATATTTTCAAAGATAATTATGACGATCCTATTTATGTAGGAAAGGCAAAAAATTTAAGGAAAAGAGTACCTTCGTATTTCAATAAGAATACTTCTTGGAAAACTAAACGGCTTACATCTGAAGCAAAGTCAATTTCATTTGTAGTTTCACAAAATGAAGCGAATGCTTTACTAGCCGAATATTCGTTTATTCAGGAATTTAAACCCAAATACAACATTCAGTTTAAAGATGATAAATCTTACCCTTACGTCACAATTACAAATGAAAGATGGCCAAGGGCTTTTGTAACAAGAAATATCAATAATCAAAATGTAAACTTTGGCCCCTTTCCATTTATAGGTGCAGCTAGAAGATCATTAGATCATTTAATAAATATTTTTCCTGTAAGAACGTGTACCAATAATACATTTGATAGACACCAAAAATTGAATAAACCATGCTTACTTTATGAAATTGATAAATGTTCTGGCCCATGTGTAGATTTAATTAGCAAAGATGACTATAAAAATCTTTTAAATAATTTAAGAGAGTTTTATAAAGGTAATTCAGATACTTATATAAATAAAAAAATTAAAGAAATGAAAGAACTATCAAAAAAACAAGAATTTGAGGAAGCTAACAAAATAAAAAATACTTTATCACATTTGGAAAATGCAAGAGTTAGCCAAACTCTTATGACTTCAAATGATAAAAACGTTGATGTAATTGGTATTGATATTGGAAGGTTTGATGTTGTCCTTTCATGTTTACTAATTAGAAATGGAAGAATAGTGGGGGAAGTAAAAAATAATTTTGAACCAATGGATGTTGAGGATTATGAAGACTATCTTCCTCAAATTATTATAAATTTATTTGAAAAGAATATGCCATCAAATGAAATTCTTGTAAGCCATGAATTTCCTCTATCTGAGATTATTCAAAAAGAACTTGAAAATAAATGGAATAAAAAAATAACTCTTATTAATCCAAAGAGAGGCTGGAAAAAAGATTTATTAAATACCGCAATTGATGATGCAAAAGAATTAAGAAGGGTAGCTGACCTTAAGCGTAGATCTGACCTTGAATTCAGATCACTTTCATTAGAACAGCTAAAGCATAAACTTAATCTTAAAAAAATTCCATACAGAATAGAAGCATATGATATTTCAAATCTTGGAGATAAGTTTAGAGTTGGCTCTATGGTGGTAATGGAAGACGGCATCTCCAAACCCTCAATGTATCGTAAATTTCATATCAAGTCTTTTAAGGGCCAAGATGATTTTAGATCAATGGAAGAGGTTATATTTCGACGCTTAAAGCGATTAAATAATGATAATGAAAAAGATCAAAGCTTTCGAAGATATCCAGATTTAATTTTAATTGATGGAGGTAAAGGGCAATTATCAAAAGCAAAGAGTGTAATTGATCACTTTAATTTAGACATTGATGTAATTGGTATTGCTAAAAAAGAAGAAGAACTTTTTACTCCTAATAAGAAATCTCCAATAGTTTTAAATTCTAATTCTGAGGCACTGTTTATTCTCCAAAACATTAGAGATGAAGCACACAGATTTGCAATTAAAGAAAACAGAAGATTAAGACTTAAAGATTTAGATTTTGAATCTATTTTTGAGATTAAGGGTGTTGCAAAATCTTCTATAAATATATTATTAGAGAAATATAAGACATTAAATAAACTTTCATCTGCAAGTTTTAATGAGCTGTCAAGTTTGATTGACGAACAACAGGCATTAAAAGTATTTAAATACTTTAATAAATAATTTTTTACAAAAAAATTATTTTCCCAATCATTAAATATATTAACTAATATGAATTTGAAAAGGAAAGAAATGGCATCTAAAAGACCAGAAGTATTGTTGTTAGTCGGAATGTCCGGAGCCGGAAGGTCTGCAAGCTCAAATGTCTTTGAAGATTTAGGCTATTATGTAATTGAAAATTTACCTGCTGAACTAGTAGAGTCCGTAGTTCAATCAAATGATGTAACTGAAACAAACAAGCAACTAGTACTAACTATTGATGCCAAGGACAGTGCAGCTCAACAAGAATTAAAAAAAAGTTTAGATAAATTAAGCCAATCCGGAGTATTAACGAGAATAATATTTCTTGATGCTGATAATGAAACACTAATTGAAAGATATGAAGAAAATAGACGCCCGCATCCTTTGGGAATGGATTCTATTTCACAATCTGTAAAATCAGAGAGAGATTTACTCAAACCAATTAGAGAACTTGCTGATCAAGTAATTGACACTACAGATATGAATGTTCATGAATTGAGAAAAAGAATAATTGAAGGCTTTCAAGGTGAAGCTTCTAACCAGGACTTAAAAATTTCTGTTACTTCATTTGGATTTAAAAATGGAACACCAAGAGATGCCGATCTTGTATTTGATGTCAGGTTTTTACCAAACCCACATTGGAGAGAAGAATTGAGAGCCTCTACAGGACAGTCACCAATGGTTAGAAACTATGTACTTTCATTTGAAGATGCACAAGTCTTTTTAAATAAAATAAAAGATATGATTGAATTTTTACTTCCTAGATTTACTTCTGAGGGAAAATCATATGTTGGAATAGCCATAGGATGCACTGGAGGAAAGCATAGAAGTGTTGTGATGACTGAAGAAATAGGTAAATGGCTTAAAAATGATGGAAAGGACTCCGTAGTCATACATAGAGACATGAAGGAAACATAATTTGTCAAATTTAGACAATTTAGGAAATGTTCTAATTAGATCTGATCTAAATGTTCCAATTAAAAACGGCCAAATTACAGATAATTTCAGAATTCTAAAATCAGTTGGAATCGTTGACACCATTTTTGATAAATCAAAGACAATTACATTTATCAGTCATATGGGTAGACCTGATGGAAAAGATTTAAATTTATCTTTAAGGCCTGTAGCTAAAAGTATGGAAAATATTCTTGATAAAAAAGTTCACTTTATTGATGAAGTTTTCGGTGAAGAGGTTGAAGAACAGATTGAAAAATCTGAATTTAAAATATTTCTCTTAGAAAATTTAAGATTTGAAAAAGGAGAAATCGAAAATGATAACAATTTTTCAAAGCAAGTTACAAAACCATTTAATTCGTATATATTTGATGCATTTGGTGCAGCTCACAGAGAACACGCATCTGTAGTTAGCTTTGGTGAAAACCTAGATTCTTTTCAAGGTCCTCTAATGGATAAAGAAATACACGAATTAGATAAATTGTTAAATAATAACGAAACGGGTTATGCAGTTCTTCTTGGTGGTGCAAAAATTTCTGACAAACTCAATCTTATTGAAAAGCTTTTGCCAAAAGTTGAATATCTCATGATTGGTGGAGGTATGTGTTTTACATTATTAAAAGCTTTAGGACATGAAATTGGGAGGTCATTACTAGAAGAATCATTTATTTCCAAAGCTGAGGAGCTTCTTAATTCAGAATTTGGAAATAAAATAATTCTACCTATAGACTTTGGTGTTTCTGACTCAATAAATAGTTCAGTTAGAGAAAATGTAAAATTAGAGGATTTTAAAAACAACCATATAGGTGTAGATATTGGACCGCAAACTATTTCTAATTTTAGGAAAATACTTGATAAATCAAAAAATATTTTTTGGAATGGACCCATGGGTATTTTTGAAAAAGAAGAGTTTAGTTATGGGACTAGAGAAATAACGAATATTATTTCAAGTTCATCTGCATATACATGTATTGGTGGTGGAGATTCTGTAAGTGCAATAAACAAATACGCTGATACGAAATACTTCAATCATATATCAACAGGTGGCGGAGCTTCTTTAGAATATCTCGAAGGAAAAAAATTACCTGGGGTAAACAAATACAAATCACTTATAATTTGATAATGAAAAAAATAATAATTGGAAATTGGAAATTAAATCTTGATCATTTTCAAGGTATTCAATTGCTACAAAAAATAAATTATTCTTTAGATAAAGATATAGAAGAAAAAATAGATATAGTTATAGCACCATCGCACACTTCATTGAGATCTTTACAAACTGTAATTTCTACAGATAATCTTAAAATTAATATTTCATCACAAGATGTATCTACTTATAATGATGGACCATATACAGGTGAAGTTTCGGCCTTCCAACTTAAAAAGCTTAATATAAATTATTCAATTATTGGTCATTCTGAAAGAAGGCTTCATTTTAATGAAACTGATAATGATGTGAATGTTAAATTAACCAGATTATTGGATAATGAAATAATTCCAATTCTATGCTTTGGGGAAAGCCTAGAACAAAGATCGGAGGGTACATATTTAGAATTTATCAAAAATCAAATAACTGAAGGTTTGAAAGGCGTAAGAAAAGACAAGGTTAATAAATTAGTATTAGCGTATGAACCTGTCTGGGCAATTGGAACGGGTGAAGTAGCATCTGTAGATAATATTGTGGAAGTATTAGATTTTGTGAAGGGCTTAGTCGCTGATAAGCCTTATTTTTCTAATGAAACTGTAAAATTGATTTATGGCGGAAGTGTTTCTCCGGAAAATTCTTCTGAAATATTAAACACCAATATTGTAGATGGAGCACTAGTTGGTGGAGCATCTCTAAATGCAGATAAATTTGTTGATATTATCAAAAGTGTTAATTTATGAATCTTGTATTTATAAGACATGGGCAAAGTCTATGGAATTTAGAAAATAAATTTACAGGATGGGTGGATATAGATTTATCTGAAAGGGGAGAAGTGGAAGCAAAAGCTGCGGGAGTTACCTTGATAGATAATAACTTTTATCCAGAAATCTGCTTTACTTCTTATCTAAAACGATCAATTAATACAGCTGCATATATCACTGAAAATTATAAAAATATGAATATAACTTTTGCGACTAAAAAAAAGTGGGAGCTTAATGAAAGGCATTATGGAGCTCTTCAGGGTTTAGATAAAATAGAAACAGCAAAAAAATATGGACAAGAACAAGTACAAATATGGAGAAGAAGTTTTGATACGCCACCTCCTTTGGCAGAATTAAATTCAGTACATGATCCAAAAACCCATGAATTATATAGCAATATTGAAACAGAACTTCCACTGGGTGAATCCCTCAAGGATGTTGTTTTAAGAGTTGCAAAGACCTATGAAAAAATTTTGGCTATTGCAAAAGAAAAATCTGTTTTAGTTGTAGCTCACGGAAACAGCATAAGAGCAATGGTTAAAATGCTTGATAATCTATCTGACAAAGGAATAGTTGACGTCAACATTCCAACAGGAATTCCACTAGCATATAATATTTCAGATAATAATATTGAAAAAATTGGTTATTTAGGCGATGAAAAAGCAATCAAAAATCTTACTAAAGAAGTTGAAATGCAGTCAAAGATAACTGACAAGAAAGGTTAGTGTTAATAATATGGATACAATTACAGCAATTTTAATAAGTGTGCATGTTCTTATATCAGTTGCTCTTATTGCTTTAGTTTTATTAAACAGTGGTAAAGGCGGTGGTTTGTCAGATATGCTTGGTGGACCCGGTTCATCAGGAAATATAGGTCAAACATTAGCTGAAAGAAATCTTGGAAGAATTACTGCATTGGTTGCGTTGTTATTTGCTGCAACAACTTTGTCTCTATTCTGGTTTTTAGATTAGGTTTGCGCGGGTGGCGGAACTGGTAGACGCGCAGGATTAAGGATCCTGTGGGGTAAAACCCGTGGAGGTTCGAGTCCTCTTCCGCGCACAAACAATGAATAACAAAACAATAGCAATTATTAATGATTCAGAAGTTACAACTGGATCACTTCCAAATGACATAATTTCAAAAAAAGCATGGGACGTGGATTGGGACGATCTGTCTTTGCATGATAATTATATAATTTTAGGTGGACATATGGGTTCGTATGATGATAAAAAGTTCACTTACCTCAAAGAGGAAAAAATATGGTTAAAAAATGCTATTAATGCAAATGCAAAAATTTTAGGGATATGTTTAGGTTCTCAATTAATTGCTGACGCAATGGGTGGGGCTGCATTTTTATCAAAAGAAATTGAGTTTGGATTTAAAAATTTAGAATTTTTGATAGAGGATTCATTATTTGATGATTTTAAATATACTAAAGTATTTTCTTGGCATAGAGATACATTTAATATTCCTCCAGGAGCAAATCTGATTGCTAAGACTGAATATCCGCAAATCTATAGTATAAAAAATTCTTTGGCACTGCAGTTTCATCCGGAGATAAAGCAAGATCTTTTTGAAAAATGGTATGACAGTGACTTGTCCCGCCAAGAACTAGAAAATTATAACGTACAATCTGAATTAAATTATTTGAAAGAAAACTCTGATCAACTTGAAGAATCCATGTATAACTTTTATAACAAATGGATTGCGCTTAAGTATTAAGAATAGAATCTACATAATTGAGTAATATTTCGTATCTTTTAAAATTATCATTTTGGTTTAGTATATAGTTTTTAGTTTCAAGGTCCATTGGTGTATAAATACATAATTCCCAAAGTTTATTTATCCTATTATCACTATCTATTACAAATTTAGGAATAGTTGTATTCAGTCCTTGTTCGATAAGTTTTGCTGTCATTTTTTTAATTTTTTTTTCTAATATCTCAAGTTCATTAACATCAGGTGGTAAGCCAACATCGTTATGTTCACTGACAGTGCATAAAGGATATTCCTGATCGATGCTAATTGATTTTACTTTGTAAAGATTCTTACATTCAATTATGATAAGCTGTTCAGCGTTAGATATATCCTGATGTTCTAAAATTTCTACTTCAGATACAATCTGGCCAAACTCTTCTATATTTCTTCCAACTAAAAAGTTTTTTGATTTAATTATTGAATCACCAATAAGTAATAAATATCTTGGTTCAAAAACTCTTAACGCTGAAATTTCACCAGGGAAATAATTTATACCAGCAGCAAAAAATGGAAATTCAACTAACATTTATCTGTTAAATAGCATAAAATACTTTTGTAAATAATGAGAATTGAAGACGAAATAAAATTAACATTCGATGATGTTTTAATCAGACCTAAAAGAAGCACATTAGTATCAAGATCTGAAGTACATCTTGATAGGGATTTGAAGTTTAGGCATACGTCTTTAACATGGGCGGGTGTACCTATAGTTTCTGCAAATATGGATACTACTGGAACTTTTGAAACTGCCATATCTTTACAGCAACATAAAATGATCACTGCAGTACATAAGTATTACTCCATTGAGGATTGGAAATTAACAATAGACAAATTAGATCCAAACTATATTGCTGTAACAGTGGGCCAATCTGATGAAGATATGCAACTAGCTAAAAATATTTTTGAATTAAATGATGAAATAAAATTCTTATGCATAGACGTTGCTAATGGGTATAGAGAAGATTTTATAAATGCTGTAAAAAGGTACAGGGATACTTTTAAGGAAAAAATAATTATTGCTGGTAATGTTGCAACAAGAGAAATGACGGAAGCTTTAATTCTTGCTGGAGCTGACATTGTAAAGATTGGTATCGGCCCGGGTTCAGTTTGTACAACTAGAAGTGTTGCTGGGGTTGGATATCCACAACTTTCCTCTATCTCTGAATGCTCAGATGCTGCACACGGTCTAGGTGGTCATGTTATGGCTGATGGAGGGTGTAAATATCCAGGAGATGTTTCAAAAGCTTTTGGTGCTGGAGCAGACTTTGTCATGTTAGGTGGAATGTTTGCTGGGCATGAAGAATCTGGTGGAGAATTGGTTGAAGATGAAAATGGTGTCAAGTATAAAGATTTCTATGGAATGTCTTCTACAAAAGCTCAACAAACTTATTATGGTGATTTAGCAGAACATAGAGCACCAGAAGGAAAAAAAGTTAGATTAAAATTTAAAGGCCCTCTTGATAACACCGTACAGGCAATTCTTGGAGGCGTTCGATCAGCATGCTCCTATGTAGGTGCAAAGACCCTTAAAGACCTTCCGAAATGCACTACTTTTATTAGAGTTACTCAAACTACTAATGAAGTTTTTACAACATTTGAAAATAATTGAAAGTAGAAATTTACACTAAAGATCAATGTATTTGGTGCGATAGAGCAAAGGGATTATTAAATGCCCACTCAATTGATTTTGAAGAATTTGATCTCTCTAATGATGATGAAAGAATTAAATTTTATGAAAACCTAGGAGATAACGTTAAAACTGTTCCACAAGTCTTTATAGATGATAAAAGAATTGGTGGTTATCATGACTTGAGAGAGTGGTTAAATGGCTAAACAAGACTCATCAAAAACTGTTTTTTTAGCTCTTTCTGTAAATTTTTTTATAGGGCTTATAAAATCCTTCGTAGCATTCATTACGAACTCAAGTGCTATGTTTTCAGAAGCTGTACATTCATTTGTTGATTCTTTCAATCAATTTTTACTTTGGTTTGGTATCAAGCAAACTAAAAAAAGTAATCCTAAACTTTATCCACTTGGAAGAGGACGTGAAGAGTATTTTTGGACTCTAGTTGTAGCCGTATTAATTTTCACAGTCGGTGGCTTAGTTTCACTTGAACATGGTATAGAAGCTTTGAGCCATCCAAAAGAGTTGGATAATCTTTATATATCAATATCAATTCTTTCAATATCTATCCTTCTAGAAACTTATGTGTTAATTAAAGCTGTTAAAAAACTTAGAGGAAATAAGGAGAAAAAATCAATTTTAAGATTACTTAAAGAGTCAAATGATGGACCACTAATTGCAATAGTTGTTGAGGATTTTGCTGCTACATTAGGGTTGATTTTCGCTCTAATTGGTACATTGCTAACTTACTTTACAAATAATTCAATTTATGATGCTTTAAGCTCAATTTCCATTGGAATACTCTTAATGGTATCAGGTATATTTTTAGGTTACGAAATGAAACACTTGATAACAGGAGAAACCGTAAACATAGATGTGTATAAAATTGTCGAGAATGCCTTATCGAATAAAGAAGGAGTCAAAGACGTAAAAAGTATTAAAATAATATCAATAGGTACAGAAAAATACCTCGGAATTGTAAAAGTAGATTACCTTGATTCATTCACAGATTTAGAAATTATAAATTTAAATAAAACAATTGAAGACAGTATAAAAACAATTGATTCTAGGTTTTTACACTTATACCTAATTCCTGCTTAAATAAAATCATGGTAATAGAAAAAAATCATCTATCAGATGAACAAATAGAAATAACACAAAATTGTGGTACAGAGCCGCCTTTTTCAGGTGAGCTTTTAAATGAAAAAAGAAAAGGTACATATATATGTGTTGTATGCAAAGATGTATTATTTGATTCAGAAACAAAATATGATTCTAATTCTGGTTGGCCAAGTTTTTTTGATTCTATCGGTAATAATGTAAAAAGAAAAAAAGATTTTTCTCACGGGATGATTAGAACAGAAATTAATTGTAAAGCTTGTGATTCTCATCTTGGACATGTATTTAATGATGGACCATTACCTACCGGGGAAAGATATTGTGTTAATTCATTGAGTATGGAATTTGTATCTAATGAGTGAAATATACATAGATAGCGATTGCAAAGTATGTTCAGCATATGGAGATTGGATAAATAAAAAAAATAATGAGTTGTTGTTAAATGATCAAAAAAATCTTTCAGAAAATGAAATTTTGCTTGATACTTTAGTGTTTAAAAATGAAGAAAAAGTTTACTATTTTTCAGATGCAGTAATAAAGTCATTCGCGTCACTTGGTGGCATTTACAAATCAATTTATATTTTAAAATTATTTCCAAAACGCATAAGAGATTTACTTTATAGAATATTTGCTAAAAATAGACATTTAATTTGAAAATATTAAAAAAAATTAGAAACAGTAATCTTTTTAGGTCATTTATTATTTTTTCAATTTTTCGATTTTTTTACGGATTTATAGTTTTATTTATTTCATATTTTTTTACAACAGAGTATGAAGATGGTATATACTATACGATTCTTTTCTTATTAATTAGTGTTGTATTTTCTAGAATTATCTTTAAAAAGATGAAAGTAAAATTTAATCTCTAAAATTACCGTAATTTAATGGAATCTCAATCTTTGAATCTTTAATAAGTTGAATAACTTGTTGTAAATCATCTCTTTTTTTTCCTGTAACTCTTATTTGCTGATTTTGGTAAGAACATTGAATTTTTTTATTATTTTCTTTAATTAATGCGATTATTTTTTTTGATGAATCCTGATCAATTCCTGATTTTAAATTAAAGAATCTTTTGGTTTCCGACGGTGTTGTTTCGTCCTTAAAATCTCCCAAAAACTTTATAGATACATTTCTTTTTGCAAACTTTTCTTTCAAAACCTGCTCTGCTGCTGCCATTCTTTCAGGTGTGCTACTTTTTAATGTAATTGTCTTTTCGTTATATGAAATTAAAGTTGCTGTATCTCTAAAATCATACCTATTTGATATTTCCCTGCCTGCTTGATCAACTGCGTTTACAACTTCTTGTTGATTGTATTCAGAGGTAATATCAAATGTTGGCATAATTAAATTTTAACTATTAATAAATCTATTTGCTATGTATATACCTAATAACGCCATAGCAATAGAAATTAGTACAGATGAAAGTATGTAAATTATCGAATACAAATTATCATTATTTTGTAATGTCACAACATCATAAGAAAATTGTGAAAATGTAGTGAATCCTCCAAGTAAGCCAGTTAAAAGAAATAAGTTAAAATATTCACTTTTGTTTTCTCCAATAGAAACTAGGATTCCAAATGCAAAAGAACCAAATACGTTTACAAACAGAGTTCCTAATTGACCAAATAGAAATAAATTTAAGATTGAATTTGATCCATATCTTAATACTGAACCTATACCCCCTCCAATAAAGACGAATAATAATTTACTGAACACTTGCTTGCCTTAAAGATTCAAAAACTACTATTCCAACTGAATTTGCAAGATTTATACTGCGAGATTTCTCTTTCATAGGTATAGTAATTGTTTTATAACTTGAAATAATTTCATTTGGCAATCCAATTGATTCAGGACCAAACAACAAGAAATCATATTGATTTAGATTTGTATCCCAATATGAATCTTTACCTTTTGAAGACAAACAGCATATGTTTTTGTTACGATTTGTTTTTGTAAATTCTTCCCAAGAGTTATAAGTTTTAGTATTCGATAAATCATGATAATCCAAACCAGCCCTTCTTATTTTATTTTCTTGAAGATCAAAACCAAATGGTTTAATAAGATTCAAAGATACGCCAGAGTTAGCCGCAAGCCTAATTATGGCACCTACATTTCCAGCTATTTCAGGTTGATATAAGACTATTTCCACTATCTAATTATATTGTTTTAAACACTCTTGATGTAGGTATTATATTTATGTGAAACAAATAATAAATTTATTTTTACCAAATTTTAAAAGTATGCGCTCAGTCTTTACTGAAGTTGCAAATACTTCAATATCTAGAGAACGATTTATTGACTTCACTAAATTAGTTGGACTTCTTTTCTTAATAATAAATTCATTTACATTATTAAGGTTACAGGATTCTGGGGGAGAGCTTTTTGTCACAAACCTTTCAGTTAAATCTCAATCTTTAATGGTAACTACCTGGTTTACTGCAGGTATGTCTTTATTTTTCTTTTCTATAGGTTTTAATAACTTAATAGCTTGGTACTCAAATGTTGGTAGGGATGGAAGTCAGTGGAATTATTTAGTTGATAGGATTAATACACTTTTAGGGCCTGTAATTGTTTGGATATTTTCAAGCACAATTGTATTAAATTTATTAACTAGATCAGAAAATTTTCCGAATTATTTAACAACTTCTGAAGATGGTATTATGCCATCAATTGAATTTATTTTATGGCCTCTATGGTTAGTTTCAATATATCTTGTAATGGTTCTTTTTGCTCCGTTTACTATTTATATGCACAAAAAGTATCCCTATGCAACTGTCCTCTCTTTAATTACTGTTACAGTTTTGATTGATAATATTGATTTTTCATTAAGTTTTTCATACTTAAAATTATTTAATTATTTATTTTTTTGGATAGTAATTCATCAAATTGGATATTTTTTTGCTGATGGAAAAATTCAGAAAGTAAATCTTAATGTTTTCAGATATATTACAGTTTTTACTTACGGTTATTTGTTTTATCAGATGTCTGTTTCTGAATCATATTTATCCTTAGCTAGTTATAGACTTACATCTCTTAACAATGAAGACCCTCCAACAACCATGTATCTAATTGCTTCAATAGGTTTGATTTGTTTATTTTTATCGTTAAAAAATATTATTGAGAATATTTTGGCAAATCAAAAGATATGGCTGCTAATTTCTCACATACATTCAAATATTTACACAATATATTTATGGCATATATTTGTATTTTTTACTATTTATCTTTTTGGATTAAAAATGTATTACGCACCATTAATACTTTTAATAACTGCTTTTATTTTTGGAAATTATGAACGTAATATGTTTAAACTTTCTTCCAATTTAGTTAAAAGAGTAAATCCACTACAACCATGGCCATCACCAATTAAAGCAAGATTTTCAATAAACAATTTTGCTTTAGCTTGGTTCTCTGCACTTTTAGTATTACTTGGAGTAATACATCTAACATTGGGGGGTATTGGTCAAGATGGATTTTTTACAATTAGAGAATTTTATTTTTTAAGAAGTAATACTTTTGAGGGTATAGGAAGAATATTTATTGGGTTACTTCTTTTAAATATTACAGTGCGCGGTCTTAAGTATAAAAAAAGAATACTCGCAGGATCAATTCTGTTTGTTATCTTAACTATGTACACTCGTAATCTAATTAATGAAAACCTTACGTCTTTTGAAATATATTTTTCTTTAATAACTATTGCTTTGTTTACTTTGATATTGGTTCAAAATAGTAACTATAAACAAAAAACTAAGGTCCAATAATTGTGAATCTTCCAAAAGGTGAAAGTCGACAAGAGCTTTTAAATAGGGCATTTTTATATATTCTTGTTATTGCTTTTTCTGTATTAATTTTTTTACGTGTTAAATCATTAATTTTTGACTTATTTGTAGCAATAGTTTTGTCTGTACTAGCTGAACCGGTAGTTTACAGGCTTTCTAAAAAGATAAACAGACAAGGGGCCGCAATGGTGGCAGTTTTATTAATTCTTTTAGTTATTGGTGCAACGTTGTTTTCAATAATACCAATAATGGTCCAAGAAATTTATTTTTTGTCCTCTCAGATGCCAACATATTTTGATAATTTTATAAACTATTTAAACGTTGAAGGATTTGCAGTTTCAAGTCAGTCTCTAGATTTAGAGAACCAGTTCAATTCACTAATTAAAGATTATGGGAGCACTGTTGGATCAAGTGTTGTTTTTGCTGGCCAAGGACTGTTAAGAACACTTGGTCATATATTTATTATTTTTTTCTTTACTTATTATTTAATAAGTGAGGGCGATGGTTGGAGAATTAAGTTAAAAGAATCACTACCTAGTAACATATCCACTTCAATTGACCAAGTATGGAGAATTGGAGTTTCTAAAGCAGGTGGTTTTATTGTTGCGAAAGTAATATTGGGCGTCTTAGCAAGTATTGTTTTATCAGTTTCATTTTTATTTATAGGCTTGCCATCTCCGATTGCCTTAGGCGTAGCAGCAGGAATTTTGTCTCAATTAATACCTGTTGTTGGAACATTTTTAGGTGGTTTAGTGCCGTTCATAGCTTCTATTTCGTTAGGAACTAATGCAATGATAGCTACAGTTGTAGTTCTGCTTGCCTATCAAATTATTGAGAATTACTTCATAAGCCCAAGAGTTACTAAATCAACCATGGAAATTCATCCTGCGATAGCAGTATTTTCAACACTTTTTGGAGCATACACTTTAGGAGGAGTTGGGGCTATATTAGCACTACCAGTAGCCGCAACAGTGCAGGGTGTTATTGGAACCATTTTAATAAACAGAAAAGAAAACTAATGTTTAACTTTTCTTCTTCAGCAATAAAAGCACTAGATAGTTTGCTAGAGCGTTTAGAATCTGAAACTTTAGAGCCTATTGAGAAATCAATAAAAGATGCCAAAAAAAATTTTAAAGCTGGAAATTATTTAGCTATTTCTTCACTTTTATTTTTAACCGGATTAGCTATAGTTCTTTCTCAAATATTTACAGATCAATATTTCATTCAAGCTCTAATTTATTTTTCTATGGCATTATTATGTATTTTGATATTTACATTGATATCTTGGAGAATAATAAAATGAACAATTTTTCAGATGATTATGAAAACCTTAAAAATCAATTAAATGACGATAAAGGAAAATTAATAGGATATTTGTTTGCAGGGCTAATAATTGGGCGTTTGTACGAAAAATTTAACAATACTAAAAAGAAAATTTTCAAAAAATTTAAATGAATAAAAAACTTCAAAAAATTATAGTAATAGTTGTTTCTGTTGGGATGTTATTAACTACAGTTGCTTCTTTTCTTGCATTTTTATAGATTTGAATTTAGATAATCAATTAGTAATTATAAATACTCCAAAAAATAATAAATTTTTAGCTGTAGTCGATATAGATAAGGAATTTATTACCAACGAAGGAAAGTTCAAATTTTCACAAATTAAAAATATTCCATCCTTAGTTAAGGTTTCAACAGGAGTAGATTTTAAAATTTACAAACCGTCATATAAAGAATTTGTTCTGTTGATGAAAAGAGGTCCTCAAATTATTTACCCTAAAGACGTAGCTCAAATAGTTTTAGAGTCAAATATTCATAATTCGAGTATGGTTCTTGAAATAGGTTCTGGTTCTGGAGCGTTAACTTTATATTTATATAGTTTATTAAAAAATACTGGTAGGCTGTACAGTCTTGATTCGTCAAGAATCAATCAAAGAAGAGCGGATAAAACTATTGTAAGGTATCTATCTTTATTGTCTGAAGAAAATAATGCTGTTACTTTTATAAATGAAAAATTAGCCAATTTCGATTATAAGAAGTTTATTAAAAAAATTGATGCAATAATTACAGATGTTCCAGAGCCATGGGAATTTTTCATAAAGAATAAAATAGAAAATAGTATTAACTGGGTATCGTACTTACCTTCTATGACTCAGGTGATGAGAATGAATAATGTGTTAAAAGATAATAAGTTTCAAGATATTGAGATAAAGGAAGTGATTCTTAGAGATTGGGTAGTTGATGATAAAGTTGTACGACCCTCAAATAAACTGGTTTCTCACACTGGTTTCTTATTATCTGCTAAGTATATAAAATATTAAGGCTCAATCATTATGCATTCCCCAGGACACTCTTCAGCTGATTCAACAACAGCTTCTTCTTGTCCATTAGGAACAACAGCTATACCTTCTGCACCACCAACATTGCCATTTTCTTCGGAGAATATTTTGTCTCCTTCTTTAACATAAAACAGTCCATCATCAAGACCAACAAAAACATCAGGCGCAATTTCTTCACATAAGCCGTCGCCTGTGCATAAATCTTGATCTATCCAAACTTTCATAATGTATATTTTACAATACTGCAGACATATATAAATTTTTAAGATTAATTTTATTTATTTATATTTGTAAAATTAGACTATGTTTTCAAAATTTCAAATACGATTTAATTAATGAAAAACGTATTAAGAAGAGTAATAGAATTATTAAATCTGTTAAGTGAGAACAACAACTTATCAACAGAAAATATAAAAGATAGCATATCTGACTATAGAGATTTAAATCAACAAGCTTTCAGGCGATCATTTGAAAGAGATAAGAATTTGTTACGTTCCTTTGGCTATTTGATAGAGTATGAAAATGATAAATGGTCGTATGATAAAGGTTACTCACTATCAGGTTATTCAATTTATAATTCGATCATTAAATCTGAAAAGATTAGTAGTGATAAATTAGTAAATACTTATTTATATCTTAAAAAATATTTATCAAAAAGTAATTATGACAACGATAAAAGAGAAATAATATCAAAGATCCTCCAATCTATTAATGAAAAAAGACGAGTTGGATTTGATTACCTTGATAAATATAGAAAGGTAAAACCCCAAGGGCTAAAATATTTTGATAATAAATGGTATTTAGCTGGTGAAGAAAGTGGGTTATTAAAGACATTTAATTTAGAACAGATAAATAATTTAAAGATTGGAAATAAAACAGATTTATTTCAAATTGAAAACAAAAATTTTCCTTTTTCATGGGATAAAGAAAAATACTCTACCGAAGTAACAATAAAATTGAAAAAAAACTTATATGATGTAAATAAAAATATATTTGCACATAACAAAGTAGATATAGAAATTAATGATAAATTTTTACAATGTAAAGTATCTACAAATGACAACTATGGTTTAGTAAAATTTTTACTTCTGTTAGATGATGAAGTTGAGATTATAAAAATAAATACATCAGATAATATTAGGGAATTACTAGATGTCCAAAAAAATTGATCTTCAATTAATTATGAATGTACTTTCCTTAGTGCAAAATAAAGAAAAATGGAATTTACCTAATCTTTCCAAAAAATTAAACATAAAAGAGAAAGAGATATTTTACGTATTGTCAGTAGTTACTGATATTTATTCACAACAAGGTGAATTATTAATTGACTATGAATATGATGATAAAAATCAAGAATTATTGTTTAACATTAATCCTTCTTTAAAAAATATAATTCAAATTAATGATGGAGAGTTATTCAATTTAATTTTTTTGTTATCTTCTAATTTAATTTATAAAGAGTTGATTAAAAACAACAGTGATGTTGAAGAGTTTTTTAATGTAGTTAGTCCATATTTTAATTTGGAAATACTACAAGATAATGATGGTGTTTTTGAAAACTTATCATTTTTTGAAGAAAATATAATTTCATACATCAAACTAGGATCAACACAGGCTGCTTTTTACAGAATTCAACCAATTTTATTGACAACTAATAATGATGGAATTGTATTGGAAGCTATTGATTTAAACGATGAAAAATTAAAAACTTTTTTACTTAATAGAATTGTAGATTCATTATCTATAGAAGACTTTAGAGAAAGTAAAAAATCTAATAAAATAGAAATTATTATGAAGTTCACACATACAAATGAAAAAGTTCTTTCAGATATAAACCAAAATGATTATCAATTAAAAGATAAGTATGTAGAAGCTAAATTTTATTCCGAATCAAACGCTTTAAATTTTATAATTAAAAATTATGAATACATTGAAATTATGTCCCCACAGTCATTAATAAATGAATTTAAAAGAAGAAAAGATAAATTAAAAAAGAAATTAATGATATGAGTCTAATTGAACTAACAATAATAATTTTCATATCATTTGGATTTCTAAATGGAGATAAAATTAAAAAATTATTTCAAGTATTTGACAGTTCTAAATCTGATCAAATAAGAAAAGTCATAGGTGATGAAACAATAGAACAAAAATGGATTTGGTTGGAAGAGGAATAGCTTTGGACAATAAAAATTTTTTTGAACATTTTAAAGAATTAAACTACAGAGTAATCACCTCACTATTCATAGTTTCAATAATTTTCACAATAGTCTATACAAATTACAGCTCAGTCTATGAAATACTAACTACACCATTATTGAATGCTGGATATTCAACCGACGAACTTGTTGCTTTTACTATATATGAAGGTTTTCAAGTTAAGATTTTAAATTCATTTTTTGTTTCTCTGGCAATATCACTTCCTATTGTTGTGTTCATTATTGGTTATTTCTTCAAACCTGCTTTTGAAAAATTAACACATAAACTTTTTGTTTTGTATTTACTTCTTTTTATATCTTTATTTTATCTGGGTATATTTGCAGCATACAAAACTCTACCAATAGGTATTAATTTTTTATTATCATTTAATGAATCTGACTTTATTTTAAGAACTCAAAATTATTTCCAACTGATTTCGAGAATATCAATCTTATTTGGTGTTACATTTCAAACCCCATTAGTAATTTATTTTTTAATTAAAAGAGGCATCATTAGTAGGGAAGTTTTTACAAATAATAGAAAAGAAATATTTGTTGGTGTGTTAGTTTTTTCTGCGATTATCACACCAACTGGAGATCCTTTAACACTTTTTTTATTCACAATACCTTTGTATATGCTGATTGAGTTAGTTTTATATTTAAGTAAGAGCAAATAAAAGCAATGTTTACACCTGATAAATTTCAAGTAGATGCAGTTAATGATGTAAAAAATGGTAACAATGTTCTAGTTGTAGCACCCACAGGTTCAGGAAAAACATATATCGCTGAAAAATCTATCGATCATTATTTATCAAAACAAAGAAATGTATTTTACACAACACCAATAAAGGCACTTTCCAACCAAAAATATAATGACTTTAATAGGCAGGGAATTAAGGCAGGCCTTTTAACAGGTGATAGAAGCATTGATAAAGAAGCAGAGTTAGTAATTGCAACTACAGAAATATTAAGAAATATGATTTTTAGTAAAGATAGAAAATTAAACAATACAGGATTAATTATCTTAGATGAAGTACATTATCTTGCTGACAAAGAAAGAGGAACTACGTGGGAAGAAATATTGATTCATGCAAACAAAGAAATAAAGTTTCTTTCACTTTCTGCAACTATAAATAATAAGAATGAATTTTTAGATTGGATAGTATCATTGAGGGGAACAACTTCATTAATACATTCAACCACAAGGCCTGTTCCTTTAGAAATATCCATAATTGCTAGTTCTAAGTCAGATAAAGACTTAAAAATAATTAAATCTACTAAAGATAAAAAAAACAAAAATATATTTAAAATTGAGAAAAAAAATTCGTTATTAAAAAAACCCAGCTTGAGCGAACAAGCTTTTTATTTAAATTCAAGAAACTTATTTCCAGTTATATTTTTTTACTTTTCAAGAGAAAGAGTTGAATCAAGTGCAAGACAACTATCGAATAGTTTTAAATTAATTGAAAATAGAAATGAAATTAAGACTAAATATGAAGATGTTTTTGGAGACCTAACAACTGAAGAGCTAAGTCTTCTAAATCTCGATGAGCATATGTGGATGTGGTCAAGAGGTGTAGGCTATCATCACGCTGGGCTTGCCCCAATTGTTAAGGAATTTGTAGAATACTTATTTTTAAATAAACATATAAAATTTCTCTTTGCTACTGAGACATTAGCTTTAGGAATTAATATGCCTGCCAAAGCCATATTTATTGATAGGTTGCATAAATATGATGGAATTAAAACAAGACCCATAACACAATCGGAGTTTTTGCAACTTAGTGGACGTGCTGGTAGACGTGGTATAGATGATAAGGGTTATGCTTTCTTATCGTATGATAGGAGTATAAATAAAGATTGGTATAGTAATCTTTTTACACTTAAATCCAGCAATTTAAATTCAGCATTTTCTGTAAGTTATTCATCTATATTGAGCTTGTTAAATATTTATAGCACCGAAGAATCAATAGAACTATTACAGAAAAGTTTTTTTGCATATCAAAATATGTTCAAAACTGAAAAGTTAGAAGAATTGTTTAAAGGAAAGCATAATGTATTAAATGAGCTTGGATTTATTAACTCTATAAAAGGTAAAGTTTTAAGCGAAACTTATAGAGATAATTTAATTCCAGCTATTCATTTATACCATACAGTGAAAGATCAAAGTATTGAGATGAAATTAATGTATGTTTCATCTGGAATAAGCAACGAAAAATTAGAATTTACACTTAAGGATGAATTTAATCATTTATTTAATAAATTTTATTCATCAGCAGAGCAAGTTAATAAAATTGAATATACAAACGGAATTAAAAAGCATACGCAAATTAATTTATCTTGGTTTAGTGTATTTTATGAGTATATGAAATCTGAAAATATTGAATATGTAATAAATAAATTTAATATAAATATAGGAGATTTTATTAAGGTAGCAAAAGAAGCTTCTGAAATATCCAAAAAGTTATCAGTTATTTATCAAGATGATAATTTTGAAGAAATAAATAATATTTTTAATAATAATTTAATACAAAAAACTATGTCATGAAAAAATATATTGTAATTCACAATCTAAATTCAAGAGGAAAAAACCTTTCGCAGGAATATATTGAGTATTTATTCAAAAGTAAAGACATTCCTTATATGTATTTTCCAACTTCAACAATAGATGAACTTAATAAAATTATAGTCAAGTATTCAAATAGCAAAAAATATCAATATTGCGCTATTGGAGGAGATGGAAGTTTAAATTCATTAATTAATGCTTTAATGGCTAATAATGTTTTAAAACCTGAAGTTGCGTGTTTGCCAGCAGGAAGTGGATCTGATTTTATAAGAACTTTTGCACTCCCACAAAATATTGAAGAAGCAATAAACCACCTTACTTCAGATTCCTATTACGATATCGATGTTGGGAGAGTCGTAGCTAAAAATAAATCAAGATATTTCATAAATGTTCTTAACATAGGGTTTTTGGCTTCTGCAGTGGAAGTGAGTGAAAAAATGCCAAAAATTATTCGCAGATTTAGATACCCCATTAGTTTTTGGATAAAAATATTTTTCGCAAAAGCACAAAAAATTGGGTTAAATTTAGGAAATTTTGAATTTAATAGTAAGGCGTTTAATATATGTGTCTGCAATGCACAATATTTTGGTGGCGGCTGGAATATTTCACCAAAATCAAGCTTACAAGATGGTAAGTTCAATATTCAAATATTTGCTGTATCAAAACTCAAAGCAATGAAAATATTTTTTTTAGCTCAGAAAGGCTTACACCTCAAAGAGCCTGATGTAATTGTGCGAAAAGCTTCAGAAATATTGTTAAAAAGTCATGATCCAATAGAGATTGACGGAGATTATTTTGCTAATGGGCCAGCAAATATAATTATTGAAAATTTAGCCATACGTTTTAAAATTTAGTAATATTTAAGTCAAGTTAGGAGTAACATGGCTAAAAAAGACAATGAAGAAATAGATGAACCTACCCTTGAAGATTTAGAAGAGGAAGATATCGATGAGATTGAAGCTCCTCAAGAAGAAGAAGAAAAAGAAGAAGTTGAAACAGAATCCCTAGAAGCAAGGGTTGAAACAGAAAAAAAATCAGTAGATGATGCAGATGAAGCTGAGGGATCATTCATGTCTGTTGATGCTGCCGAAAAAAGAAATGTTAAAAGTTCAGATTTAAAATTAGATGAAATTGCTGATGACAAAACAGATGATGAATTCACTTGTTCGGTTTGTTTTTTAGTACTAAGAAATACACAATTAGCAAAACCAAGATCTAAAGTATGCGCTGATTGTGCATAAGCATAACGATTTTGGTCTTACATTCACTTTGGAAACTGATACTGAAATTCCAAGTAATCTAACTGAATCATTTTTAAAGAGAATGTCTAATATAGACGAAAATTTATTAACTTACTATAAAAATATTGAATTTACTAAAGTTAAAAATTTTTTACTTTTGTGTGGAGAGGAGCCCATAGGGTATGCAAAGTTAGTTGAAGATAAACAATATTCACTCCTGACAGAAATTTTTATTAAAGATGAATTTAGAGAACTTTCATTGGGAACTTTTCTTTTAAATTGTATTAGAGATTACGTTGAGTCAATAGAATCTTTATTAAGAACAATTACTTTACCAAGCGATAGAGTTGCAAAGAACTTCTATGAGGCAAGTGGAATAACAGCCAGAATTCTATTAATGGAGGAAAAACGTGACCATAATCGCTACAGACCTTGACGGTACTATATACAAAGGGCAAACTCTTATTGATGATGTTAAAAATGGCGTACTAGAAATTATTAACGCTGGTATTGAAATATACTTTACAACCAATAACAGCTCTCAATCTCCAAACGAGATAAAAGAAAAGCTTGATAATTTACTTCAATTAAATTTAGATATGACAAAAATTATTACACCATTAGTTATTTTTCAAAGTCTATATTCAGGTAGCAATAAAGATATATATATTTATGGATCTGATAATTTAATAAATTTCATTAAAAAATTGAACATGAACGTTACAAACTTAGAAAATGCAGAATTGATATTAATTGGGCGTAAAGAGGAAAATAATAACTATGAAATTAATCAAATTTTAAAAAATGTAAGCTTAGGAAAAGAAATACTGTGTCTAAATAAGGATCTTACATTTCCAACTGAGCTTGGAGAGAGGCCCGGGAATGGTGCAGTTGTAAAGATCATAGAAGATAATTTGTCAATTGATATTCCAACCTTAGGAAAATCTGGAAATCTTTACAGTTCATATTTCATCAAAAATAATATAGATATAAGTTTTGTAGTAGGTGATAGAGTTGATACAGATATAATTTTTGGTAAAAATCTAAATGCCCAAACATTTTTAGTATCTACAGGAATCAAAAATTATTTAGATGTCAATATTGCTGATGTGCAATTAAATAAATTTTCAGACATTGTACCTTTTATTACTAAAAATTCTTAATAAAAGATAACCAAATATAAATCCACCTACGTGTGCTTCCCAAGAAATATTTTGGTCACCTAGTGCAATAAATATTTGAGAAATAAACCAAAATATCATAAAAAATTTAGCTTTGATTGTTGTTGGAAATAAAAAACCAAATGGAACTAGAACCAGTAGCTTTGCATTAGGAAACATGTATACATAAGCACCCATTAAGCCTGACACAATTCCTGATGCTCCAACTATAGGAATTAAACTATCTTGATTTAGATAAGCGTGAGAAATAATACTTGTCATTCCAACGATTAATAAAAAAAATAAATAGTTTAACTTACCGAGTTTATCTTCAACGTTATTTCCAAAAATCCAAAAACTCCACAGGTTACCTAATATGTGAAGAAAGTTTGCATGAAAAAAATTTGCAAAGATGACGCTAAGATATAAATTTTTTTCTGGAAATATAATTTTGAATTGATCATAGAAACAATTGTTGTTGTAAAATTGCGACTCTGATAATGGAGCAAAATTCACAATTTCACACGGTATTGCAGAATATTGATAAAAGAAATTTATTAATTCAATTTGGTTCTTTGGTTGAATCAAAATAAATATTAATACTGCTGATATCATAAATATTCTTGAAATAACTGGGGTATTTTTTGCGGGGTTTATATCAGATATAGGTATCACTTTATGAACATTATAAGTCTCCTATAATGTATATATGATAAAGTTGGGAATTGTTTCTTCAAAAAAATATCTAAGATCAAAACAATCTACCGAGTTTTTTAGGTACTTAGATAGTAAAAATATAAGTTATAAAAAATTAATACTTGAAGATAAAAATTATGATAATGAGTCTAAAGATAACTTTAATTTAATTATAAGTATTGGTGGTGATGGAACTGCTCTAAAAGCAATGAAATTAGGCTGGAGTAATTCTGCCCCTGTTTTAAACCTTGGAACAGGTCGAGTTGGTTATTTAGTTAAATCTTTTGAAAATATTAATTTACAAAAAGTCATAAAAGGTGATATGAATAATTTCAAAACCAGAGTTCCAATTATTCAAAATAATCAAGAGGGGGAGCCAGCATTTAATGAAATAGTTGTAATAAAAAACTCTCCAACAAGAATGTTAGATATAAAAATAGAAACATATGACCAAGAAGTTACATTAAGAGCTGATGGAGTAATAATTTCAACTTCAATGGGATCTACGGCATATAATTATTCAGCAGGAGGTCCTATAGTCCATGCAAGCATAGATTCATTAATAATTACTCCAATATCTCCTTTTACAAAATTCCCAAGATCAATTGTATTAGATAAAAATTCTGAAATAAAAATTACAGTGTTAAAGAATCAGGATTTCTCTGTTCAGTTTGACGGTATTGAACTACAACAATGCAACGAAATTAAAGACTTAACTTTTACTTATAAATTATCAGCTAATCAACTTAAAGTTTTAGAAGAAAATAATAAACCAAAATTAGATCACTTTTTAAACCAAATACTTAGATAATTCTTCCTAATAAAAATAAACCTGTTATTATTTTGACGTGACTAAATACATATTCGTCACTGGCGGTGTAGTCTCTGGTCTAGGCAAAGGGATTACTTCAGCGTCTCTAGGAAACTTGCTCAAAGCTAGAGGCTTATCAGTTGTCAATCAAAAATTAGATCCTTATATTAATGTTGATCCCGATACCATGAATCCTTTTCAACATGGTGAAGTATTTGTAACTGAAGATGGTGCCACAACAGATTTGGATTTAGGACATTACGAGAGATTTACTGGAGTTAATTTAAGAAAAGATGCAAATGTTACAACGGGCAGTATTTATAGGAAAGTAATTGAAAGAGAGCGAAAAGGTGACTACCTGGGTGCGACAGTACAAGTTATTCCCCATATTACAGATGAAATTAAGAGAAGAATCAAAGGTATTTCAAATGATGTAGATGTACAAATTACTGAAATAGGTGGTACAGTTGGCGATATTGAAATTCTACCTTTTCTAGAAGCGGCAAGACAAATTAGAAAAGAGTTTGGCCAAGAAAATGTAATGTTCGTTCATGTTACTTTGATACCTTTTATTAGTCCAAGTACAGAACTTAAAACTAAACCAACACAACATTCAGTATCAATGTTAAGAAGTTATGGTATAAGTCCTGATTTAATTGTTTTAAGATCTGAACAAGAACTAACTGATGAAATCAAAAGTAAAGTTTCACTTTTTTGCGATGTGAATTATGAAAATGTTATTAATGCACCTGATCTTGAAGATATTTATGATATTCCTATAAAAATGTATGAAGAGGGTTTAGATACCGCTGTTAATAAACGTTTGGAATTAAATTCTAATTCTCCGGATTTATCAGGTTGGAAAGACATGCTTTCATTAAAAAAAGGTGTTGATCAAAATGTTAAGATAGCAATTCTTGGAAAATATTTTGGTCTACCCGATAGCTATATGTCAGTAGTTGAAGCTTTAAAACATTCTTGTCTTCAAAATAAAGTTAATCTAGATTTAGTTTGGATTGATTCTGATGATTATGAAATTGATGACCTTAGTAGTTTGAATGGGGTAGTTGTTCCAGGTGGTTTTGGGTACAGGGGGATTGAGGGAAAAATTAGAGCAATTGAGTATCTCAGAGTAAATAAGATACCTTTTCTTGGAATCTGTTTAGGTTTACAATGTGCTGTAATTGAATTTGCTCGTAATGTATGTGGAATTTCTGATGCAAATTCTACGGAGTTTTCTCAAACTACAAAAAATCCAATTATAGATTTATTACCTAATCAAGATTTAGAAACAGATGATGTCGGTGCATCAATGAGACTCGGTACTTATCCTTGTAAAATTCAACCAAACACTTCAGCAAAAATGATATATAATAACGAAATTATTTACGAACGTCACAGACATAGATATGAAGTTAACAATAAGTTCAGAAATGATTTGGAATCAGAAGGTCTAGTATTTAGCGGATTATCACCTGATGAAGATTTAGTAGAAATGATTGAAATTAAAGACCATCCGTACTTTATAGCTTCACAGTTTCATCCTGAATTTAAATCAAGGCCATGGGACCCAGCGCCTATGTTCTATTCATTTATAGCGGCATCAAAAGAGATAAAATTTTTTGATGAAAATGTTAAAGATGAACATAAAGTCAAAGATTAATTATTTAATAGATTCATTTTCCGATTATCTTTTGTATCAAAAAGGCCTTTCTAAAAACACTGTAGACTCATACAGGTCAGATTTAATAAAATTGTCAAATTATCTACAAAATGAAGAAATTTCAAAAACAAATATTGATAATTTCTTTTTAGATATGGCAGAATTCAAATATTCTGATTCAACTAAGAAACGAATGTATTCAAGTATTAAAAATTTTCTAAAGTATATAAATGAACATAATGATTACGAATTAATTGATATTTCATATATAAAATTAAAATCTTCAAATAAGCTTCCTGAAGTTATCTCAATTTCTGACATTGAAAAATTAATTAATTTTTATAATCATGATAATTATTTACAATCTAGAAATAAAACTATTATTGATGTTCTTTATTCGACTGGCTGTAGGGTTTCTGAACTTTGTGATATTAATTTATCAGATATGGATTTAGATGAAAAATACTTAAAATTAAAAGGTAAAGGTTCAAAGCAAAGAATTGTACCCATTGGATCTAAATTGCATGAAAACCTTATTGAATACTTAAAAGTTAGAAGCTCATTCATCCTAAACAACGAAAAGACTTTGTTTTTATCTAAATCAAAAAATAAACTTGATAGAACTGCTGTCTTCAGAATAATTAAAAAAACCGCAATGAGCTTATCTATTCAAAGCGATATTTATCCGCACACTTTAAGACACAGTGCAGCTACACATATGCTTGAAGGTGGATGTGATTTGCGAACAGTCCAAGAATTTTTAGGCCACAGCTCTGTATCAACCACGCAGATATATACTAAAGTTACAAAAGAATTTTTAGAAGAGGCATTTATAGAAAGTCACCCACGATCATGAGTAAAGTATTTTTAAAAGCTAAAAGAGCTATAAGGTTTTTGTTTTACAAAGATATAAGAATTGTAGATCAAATTAAAATATCAAGAATTCTTAATGATAGGCAACTAGAGCAACTTTTTTGGAAATTGTCAAAAGCTGACAGACATCATTCTTTAGAAGTTTTAGAAAGAACAATTAAAATCTCAAACAATGCTGATCTGTTAAAACTGTCTTTACTTCATGACATAGGAAAATCAATATCTGAATACAACTGGCTATTTAGAATAATGGCTGAATTAAAATTTATTACAAATAGAAAAGCATTTAATTATTTAAATCATGAAGATATTGGTTACGACTTGTTGAAAGAAAACGTTAGTGATCCTGATGTAAGTAAATATTATTATGACAATTTGTTAACAATGAAAAATGAAGTATTAGATAAGACTGATTTTTAATGGAATTAAGTTTTTTAGTAGATTCTTTAAAATCTTTATTAATCAACTACACATCAAGTGATTCACAAATTGATGAAAGTTTAAATGACTTATTCAGTAGTTTAGAGACAAAAAATCTAAATAATGAAATTGAAAATTATGCTGAGTTTATATTTCTCGCGGCTTCTTTATTTGAATTAAAAGCTAAAAGAATGTTGCCTCAGGAAGAAGAGGTTGAGTGGATTGATGAAATATCGGTACTTAAGGATAAAGATCTTGCATTTGCAAGGCTCTTGCAATTTAAAGCTTTCTCTGAAATTGGTATTGCAATTGCATCAAGGATTAAATATAACGAAAATCAAATCAAATCATTTAAATATTATCAAACTAAAAATTTGTTTCCTAAACCTGATGTTGAGTATGAAATAAATAAAGATAAATTTAATGAAGTTACAAACGAAGTATTTGAAAGATTTAAAACTATTCAAGGTTTTAAACATATTGATAAAGACTTACCAGATTTACAGAAAGCAATAGATGATTTGTTGCTAGTTGTTGATAAAAGATTAAACACATCTTTTGAAAGTATCTTAAATAATGTAAATTCTGAAAAAGAGGCTATTGCTTTTTTCCTCGCACTTTTAGAAGCTGTAAGATGGGGTTTTGTTAAAGCAAGTCAAAACGATGAAGGTATTAATATAGAAAAAAATTATGAATAATAAAAAAGTTATTACTGCAATTTTGTTAGTTTCTGATGGTTCAGTTAATCATAAATATTTTTTGGAAAATTTTAATATATCCAATAAAGAATTGATTTATATTTTTGATGAAATAAACAACGAACTAAAAGAAAAAGATTATGGCTTTTACATTAAATATAATGATGAATCTTCAGACTTAGTAACCTTGAGTTCAATCTCAACTGAAATAGCTGAATTCAAACCACCTTCAATTATAAGAGGTTTATCAACTCCAGCACTAGAAACATTATCTATAGTTGCATACGAGCAACCAGTTACAAAACTCAAAGTAAGTGAGATAAGGGGGGTTGAATCAGAGTCTTCTCTAAAAACTTTAGAATCTAGGGGTCTTATTGAAAAATCAGGCAATCTAGATGTCCCTGGAAATCCACATTTATATGTAACAACTAATCTTTTCTTAGAAAAAATGGATATTGCATCTATTGACGACCTCCCTGTGTTAGGCGAATATTTTTCAAATGTAGAGGAAGAGTAACTCTTTTTGAGATTAAATAAATATATTGCTTTAAATCTTCCAACATCTCGGAGAAAAGCAGATGATTTGATACAATCTGGTGAGGTGCTTGTTAATGGCAAAGTTCCAGAGGTTGGGTATATAGTAAAACAAAAAGATATTGTATCTGTTAATAACAAAAATTTATCAAATACTATTACTCATGAGTACTACAAATTCTACAAGCCAAAAGGATATGTATGTTCACATAACAAACAAGGAAATGCACCAACGATATATGATTTGATTGGAAAAAATTATCTTAAATTTGGTGGAAGGTTAGATAAAGATTCTGAAGGCTTGATGTTATTAAGCACTGATGGGAAATGGTTAAATGAAATTTTTCACTCAAAGAATGAGGTTCATAAAAAATATAAAGTAACTTTAAAAAATAAAATTAATAAAAATAAAAGAATACGAACAAAAATTACACATGAAGGTCAGATTTTAAAAATTTACAATATTCAAGCTATTAACTCTTATACGTATAATGTGACTTTATTATCTGGTAAAAATCATGAAATACGCAAAATATTTAGATTTAACGACTTAGATATTAGAGAATTGAAACGTGAAAAAATTGGTAAATACACTTTAGGTAATATGTCTAAAGGTCAGTTGTCTAAAATAGAATTATGAGTAAAACATTAATAACATTAGACGGTCCTTCCGGCGTAGGTAAAACTACAATAGGTAAACATTTAGCTTCTGATTTAAACCTCGAATTTTTTTCATCAGGCCTTCTGTACAGAGTTATTGCTTTACATAATGAAAAAACTAATTCATTTAATCTAAATGAATTTGAGATAATATCCAATGATCCAATAGTTTGTAAAGTTGACGGAAATGTATACAAAGAAAAAAACCTTTATACTCCTGAAATTAATACGAAAAGTTCAGAAATAGCTCAATTAAGTGAAATTAGGATGATTGTATTTAATATACTGCAATTTATGTTTAATAATTCAAAATCTGGGATGGTCGTTGAAGGAAGAGACATGGGGAGTGTAGTATTTAAAAATGCTGATTTAAAAATATATTTAGATGCAAGTGAAGTAACAAGAAGTGAGAGAAGAAAAGCTCAATCTGGTAACAAAGAATCAGTCGAGGATTTAAGAGCCCGAGATTTAAGAGATATTAATAGAAAAATTTCTCCACTTATTATTCCTGATGATGCAATTGTTATAAACAATGAAAATAAAAGTATTGAAGAATTAATTAAAATTATTAAAGAGAATTTAAAGCTTCAGTAGCAGTCCATTTTTTATCATTGCTAATTCCATATTCTGATTTGGGATTAGACTCTGAAGTGTTAAAAATACTCAAAAAATTTGAGACGTTCTTTATATTTGCTCTTAACTGTTGTGGCAATGGAAAATATTCTGCTTCTTCAATTGGTTTAAAATTTTCGAGTTCAGCAGGATTTATTTTTTCAATTATTTCATATACTATATGATCTGGTGCAGATGCTCCCGCAGTTATAGCTATATTTCCTTCAAGTTTCAAATTTTCTATGTCTTTTACATCATCAATTCGGAATACTTCAACGTCGTTGTTGTTTACCATTTTTACTAGGGCTTGGGTATTACTTGAATTATCAGAACCTACCACCAAAACTGTATTCACATAAGGTAATATTTCTGTAATTGCTTGTTGCCTGTTTGTTGTTGCATAACATAAGTCACTTTTTCTTGGCATTTTTAAATCAGGGTATTTTGTTTTGGAGTAATCCATAATTGGTTCCCACTCAGATTTAGCTAATGTTGTTTGTGCAAGAAGAGCTACGTTTTCACCTATGTCAAGCTTATCAACATCATCAATAGTTTCTACAATATGCATATTTTGTGGAGATACACCTAACGCTCCTTTAGCTTCATCATGATTTTTATGTCCAACATAAATAATTTGTGTATTTTCATTACTAAACTTTTTTGCTTCATGATGTACTTTTGTTACTAATGGACATACTGAATTTATTGTCATAGACGAAATTTGATTAAATCTTTTTTCAATTGATGGAGATGTACCGTGTGCAGAAAGCATGACTATGGCACCATCGGGAATGTCTTTAGGATCTTCCACAAAAACTACATTTTTCTTTTCAAATTCTTTAACTATCCATTTATTATGTACGATTTCGTGATAGCAGTAGATAGTTTGATCGTATACTTTAAGTAACCATTTGAGTGCTTTTATTGCCATTTCAACACCAGCACAAAATCCTCGTGGAGTTACCAAATATAGTTTGTTTACCATAATATATTAATAATATGTCTGAAAAGAAAATACCTGAAATATTAATCGTAGGATTACCTAATGCTGGAAAATCTACGCTTATAAATGCTTTATCCAATAGAAAAACATCTATTATTGGATCAACACCCAATACAACAAGAGATAAAGTTACTACTACATTAGAGTTTGATGATGAAAAAAGGCTACTGATTTCAGATTTGCCTGGATTTTTAGAAGTTGATGATAATGTCAACAACAAATATCAAGAAAATATTTTAAGATACATAAACAAAGTAGAACATATATTGTTCTTAATAGACGTGCATTCAAAAAATTATTCTGGGTTAGATTCTATTTTTAATTTAATAAATAATAATAATCTACAAAACAAAACTACAACAGTGTTTAATAAAGCAGAAAATTTTAAAATGGGAAATTTAGATAAAAGAATGTATAAATATATATTTAATTCAGAAATATTTATCTCTGCTTATCACAAAAAAGGCTTAGATGTTTTAGTAAATGTACTTGAAAAAATATCTATTAAAGCTCCTAAAGGTAATGATAAAAAAACATCGATAGTGATTATTGGTCGTCCTAATGCTGGTAAATCTACTTTATTTAATTCGTTGTTAAATAGTAAAAGATCAACTGTTTCAAATATTCCAGGAACTACAAGGGATAAAATAAATGAAGAAATTAGTCTAAATAAAATGTCATATCAAATTACTGATACGGCTGGCATTCCAAGAAAAACACAAAAAAATCAAATTGATAAGTATTCATCAACATTAGCAATTAGATCACTTGAAAGCGCATCTTTAGCATTAATTGTAGTTGATAGTGAAGTGGGACTTTCTTTTGAAGATAAAAGGATATTGAAAGAAGCAATAGAACAAAATGTAACACCAATAATTGTTCTTAATAAATGGGATAAATTAGATACTTTTGAGAAGGAAGAAATAAACAAAAACATAAAAAATGAATTAAAGCAATTTCAATGGGTTAACGTATTAAGAATCTCGGCTTTAAACAAGAAAAATATTGCTCAAATAAGTAAGTCAATTAGTGATGTTGAAGATCAGCTTTCCACGAGGATAGGCACTTCAGAGTTAAATACCAAATTTAGAGAGTTATGGACACAAAACCCACCACACCCATTTAGGGGCAAAAGAGCTAAGCTCAAATATGTTACACAATACTCATCTTATCCTCCTGAATTTTCGTTTAATTTAAGCTCAAGAATCCCAAAAAACTACCAGAAGTTTATAGAAAATAATATTAGACAGAACTTTAATATGAAAAACATTTGTTTTAAAGTTAAAATAAATGCATAGTTTTGGATTTAAACTGGTCGTTTTTGCAGCAGGATTCTACTTAATCATTAGAATATTTCAACTTCTTGGTTACTTAATTAACTAATTTATAATTTACAAATAATTTATTAAATTATTTCATTTATACATTGAATTTACCTATAAATTTTCTAATATTTATATATCCACATTTATGTGGATTTTTTGTATACAAAAAGGAGAGAAATTGAGTAATTTCAGAGGATCCAAGTCTTGGCGTCTTATATTACTTTTCTCAGTTTTTGCTATGATTGTAGTCGCATGCGGTGGCGATACAGCAGAAGAGGAAGTTGCTGAAGAAGCACCTGAAACTACTGCGGCCCCTGCAACTACTGCAGCAGCAGCTGAAGAAGAAGCTCCATCAGGACCTGATGGTGTTTATAAGATGGCTATATTCTCAGATCCACAATCTAATAATTACTGGGCTTACTACGATACAGAATCAGATGTTTGGACAGGTTATGTTATGTCCGGACAAGTTACCTCTCTTTACACATTATCAATACCAAACTATCAACTTGTAGTAAATATGGCTGGTGAACTAGTCGAAACTTCAGTTGATAATGGTGATGGAACATTTACATATGATGTTCCAGTTAGAGAAGGATATACATGGAGTGACGGAAGTCCAATCACAGCTAATGACTGGGAATTTACTTTCGATACTGTTAAGAGTTTATCACTAGGTGGTAACTTCTTGTCATCATATCCTTATTCGTGTGAAGATGAAGAAGGTACAGCTAAAAACTGTGTTGTGAGTGTTGTAGCTACTGACGACTATACAGTCAGCATAACATTCAACTATGACCCAGGATTATCTACATGGCAATATGGTACAGCTCAAGGTATTGCATTTAGCAAAGCTTATTGGGAACAATATGCCACAGATAAAGAAACTTTGTATGCGCATGACGCAACTAACGCACCTGTAGCTAGTGCATTTGTCTACGACAAACTTGAACAAGGCGCTTTCTATACATGGAAGTATGATGCTAATACCATGTGGTATGGCGGAACTACTACCATTTATGATGGCGGTGGTACAGGTATCGATTGGGACAATGGTAAAGCACCAGCATTTAGTGCTGATTTTGGAAACACAACTGGTGATTCATTCTCATATGAGAGTGGACCATTTGTTGGTACTGTAGAGTTCACACTTTACAGTGATCAAGATGCTGCTTATTTAGCATTCCAAAACGGTGAAGTTGATTTCGTTCTTAACCCATTGGGTGTTAAGAGAAACTTATTTAATCAACTTGCGACTGTTCCAGGCGTTGAATTAGTTACAAACATGCCATTAGGAATGAGATATTTTGCACACAATACAAGGGTTTTCCCTGGAAGTGACAAAGCATTTAGAAATGCTGTTGCTTGTGTTGTTGATAGAGATTTCATTATTAACAGCGTTCTTCAAGGAACTGTTGAAAGAATGGACGGAACAATATCAGGAGCTCTTACTGCTTGGGCACCACCTTTGACTGGTACTCTTGCAGATTGTCAAGATCTAGATACTGTAGGAAAATGGGAAAAAGCTATCTCAATCCTTCAAGATGCTGGATGGACAGCTGACGACTGGGGAGAACACCCTGGTAACGATACAAGAGCTATACCTCCAACAGGAATTAAAGGTCCTAATGGGGAAGTTCCACCAGAAGATATGTTAATTTACGCACCAGGTCCTGGTTATGATCCATTGAGAAATACCTTCTCATTGTTTATTGCAGATTACATTAGACAATTAGGTTTTGATGTAACTGCTAGACCAACTGGATTCAGTGTTATTGTTGACATTATTTTTGATGCAGCAAACTGTGAAGGCTGGAATTTTTACATGCTCGGTTGGGGTGTAGGAATTTATCCTGACTCTGCAGTAGCATTCTTCCATTCAAGAAACGATTCTTGTGACGGTGGATTTAATACACCTGGATATAATAATCCAGAATTTGATGCTGTAGCCGATGCTTTCGAAGCTGCTAAGACAGTTGATGAAGCAATTGCGCTATCTAATCAAATGGAGGCAATTCTTTTTGAGGATCTTCCTTATTTAGTCTTGTTTAATCCTCCTGTATTAGAGGTTTATAGAGGCGACTCAGTAGAATTTCCATTTACTGATGTACTTAGTGGTTTAACTAGTGCATGTAATGGTTGTCCTGGAGTTGTTAAAACCAAAAGTTAATAATTAACTTATATAAAATGTAATGACGGATGAGCAATCATTCGTCATTACGTTTAAAAGAGAGTAAAAATGTACAAATATGTTTTTAGAAGAGTTTACCAATTAATAATCGTCTTTTTCCTATTTCTTGTCTCTTCTTATGTGCTTTTTGATGCTATTCCCGGTAACGCTTTTCAAAATTTATTATTAAATCCAGACTTACCACCTGAAGCATATGAACAAGTTATTAAACTTTATGGATTAGATAAACCATTAAGTGAAAGAGTTATTTTATATATTGGCAATTTTTTTCAAGGAGACTTTGGTTATTCGTATAAGCATTTTCCAAGAACACCTATTGAATTAATTGCTGAGAGACTTCCTCGAACTTTAATGTTATTTGCGATGGTCAATATTATTGCGTTTTATACAGGCTTTTTAATTGGAAAAATACTCGCTTGGAGAAGAGGTTCAAAATCAGAAACATGGATTACGGTCACTTCTGTATTTTCATATACAATCTTTTATCCTTGGTGGGCTTTAATGATGCTTTGGTTCTTTGGATACAAGTTAAATTGGCTACCAATAGGGAAGTTTTTATACCCCGAAAAATGGTACGACGCCCCTTATGACAGTGATGTTATTTTTGTATCTATGATCAAATTTACACTTGTAGTATCTGTTGTTCAGATACTCGTATATATTTACACTAGAAACATAGAATCACTTTCTCTTCGAAGAAATGTAAGATTTATCAGTTTAAGTATTCTTGCAATACTTAGTATTCTGTACTGGAATTCGGGTGATCTTGCAATACAAAAACCTTATGCAATGGATATAGCATATCACATGATACTACCAATCTTTACAGTTACGGTTGTTGCATTTGCTGGAACTGCACTTCTCACCAGAACTACAATGATGGAAGTTATGAAAGATGATTTTATACTTACAGCAAGAGCAAAAGGATTATCTCAAAAAAGAATTAGAGATCGTCACGCTGCTCGAAATGCACTTCTACCAGTAGTGACTTCATTTATTTTCACTATCGTAACAATTATTGATGGTTCGGTTTTAACTGAAACAATATTTTCATGGCCAGGCATGGGACAACTTATTTTAGACGCTGTTCTAGAAGAAGATATTCCAGTAGCTATGGCTTCTTTTTCCTTTATTGGCGTATTTGCTTTAATAGCTCATTTCATTGCTGATATATCATATGCATATTTAGATCCAAGAATTAGAATCCAGTCTCAAGGTTAATTATGAGTAACGAAAAAGATATAGCAAAATCAATTAGAAGAGCAGCCCTTAAAAAAAATTGGAGATTATTTAGAAGAAGTAAACTTGGAATGATTGGTTTATATATAGTAATCTTTTTTTTCTTTCTTTCCATACTCCAGCCAATACTGTTCGTTACTGGTGTTTGGAATAAAGGTGTATATGACCCTGTAGTGGGGTATTCAGAACAATTTCAAGAATTTTTAGTTGTTGAATGTCCCACTGAATATCCTACAGAAAAGTATAAAAATCGTTCCGATTGCCCTGGTAGAACCGAAGTAAATGTTAGAACTTTATATTACTCCGATGCTGAAGTTGGTGATTATATTATCCAAAATTTACAACCTGCACCACCATCAAGTGAGCATATTTTGGGTACGGATTCACTCGGTAGAGATGTATTCTCTCAAATTATGGAAGGTAGTCAAGTAGCTTTTGTTTTAGGTTTGCTAAGTGCAACTTTAGGGGTCGGTATTTCCACAATTTTAGGAACTATTGCAGCTTTTTTTGGTGGTAAAATTGACGCTTACTTAATGAGACAATCTGATTTAATACTCATGCTTCCTACACTGCCTTTATTATTCATCATTTCAGCTTTTGCTGAACTACAAGTATGGCATTTAGCTGTAGTACTTGGAACAATTGGTGGCCTTGGTGGCTCAGTAATAACAATTAAATCACAAGCTCTTCAGGTAAAAGTTAAACCTTTTGTTGATTCTGCACGTATCACAGGTGGATCACAAATGAATATACTTTTCTCACATGTATTGCCTAATGTAGCACCATTGGCTTTGTTGTTTATGGTTTTTAGCGTAACTGGAGCAATTGCTTCAGAATCAGTTCTTTCCTTTCTTGGTTTATTAAATATAGATATGAGTTGGGGTTTGATGATTTATTTAGCACAAGTAGAGGGATTTATATTCTCTGGAATGAAGTTTTGGTGGTTGATACTGCCTGCAGGACTATCTGTGACATTTCTTACAGGGGGATTTTATTTAGTTGGACGTGGCTTAGATGAAGTATTTAATCCAAGATTGAGAGATAGATAAATGAATATTCTTGAAGTTAAAGATTTAGATATGAGTTATAGGACTATTGATGGCGAGGTAGAAGCTGTTAAAAAAGTATCATTTACTGTTAAAGAGGGTGAGTCGTTTGGAATAGTGGGAGAGTCTGGATGCGGCAAAACATCAGTTGCGATGTCATTATTACAGCTTCAAGCAGATAATGGAAAAATTACTAATGGCGAAATTATATTTAATGGTAAAAACATAGTAGGTTTAAATGAAGCTGAACTTAGAGAAGTAAGGTGGAGTGGAATTAGTATTGTTTTTCAAGGTGCCATGAATTCTTGGAATCCAGTCGTTAAAATTGGTGAACAAATCAGAGAAGCAATGAGAGAACATTATCCTGATAAAACTAAAGATGAAAACACCAAAAAAATTATCGAACTATTTGACATTGTAGGTTTAGAATCTTCAATTATAGACAGGTTCCCACATGAACTTTCAGGTGGTATGAAACAGAGGGCTGTAATAGCACTAGCTTTATCGTGTGATCCTAAATTAATTATTGCAGATGAACCAACAACTGCTTTAGATGTTGTTATACAAGATCAAATCCTCAAAGAAATAAGGAAAGTACAAGATGTTCTTGGATTAAGTTTGATATACATATCACATGATATTGCTGTTATTGCTGAGATGACAGACAATATGGCTGTTATGTATGCAGGCTCCATTGTTGAAATGGGTAAAACAAGTAAAGTATTTAGTGATCCCAAACATGCTTATACAAGAATGTTATTAGAGTCAACTCCATCAATAGTAGGTCCAAAAAAGAAATTAAGATCATTGGATGGTGAACCGCCATCCCTAATAAATACTGATCCTTACTGCTTGTTTTCTTACAGATGTCCGAATCCTGATGATAATTGTCAAAACAGAAAAATTGAAATGAAATTAACTAAAATCGACACAGACCATTACGTTGATAAGTGTTGTGTAAATTGTGGGTAATATATGGAAAATACTTTAATAGAAGTTAAAAATTTAGAAAAATACTTTGAAGTATCAAGTGGTTTGTTCTCAAGAAACAAAGCTATTGTAAAAGCAGTTGATGGTATAAGTTTTAATATTCCATTTGGTTCTAGTTTAGGTCTTGTTGGACAAAGTGGTTGTGGTAAAACTACGACAGCTAGGGCTTTGAGTTTATTAGATCCAAAAACTGGTGGCGACATTAATTTTTACAATACAGAAACAAGCAGTATGCAAAGTATTGATGAATTAGAGGGTGAAGAATTAAAAAAGTTTAGAAGAAATATACAAATGATTTTTCAAGACCCATACGAATCATTGAATCCTCGTTGGAATATAAAAGATATAATTTTAGAACCATTGAATATACATAACATCGGTGATTTGAAAGATAGGGAAGAAGCAGTATATGAAATTTTAAAAACAGTAGGTTTAACACCGCCTGAAAACTATATGCCAAGATATCCACATGAATTGTCAGGTGGACAGCGCCAGAGGGTTTCTATTGCTCGTACTTTAATTATGAAACCTAAGTTTGTTGTTTGTGATGAACCCACTTCAATGTTAGATGTATCAATACGTATTTCAATAATGGATCTAATGTTAAATCTTGCAAAAGATTTAGAAGTATCTTATTTGTATATAACACATGATCTTGCTGTTGCTAGATATATGTGTGATCGAATAGCTGTAATGTTCAATGGAAAAATTGTTGAAATTGCAGAAACTGAGGATCTTTTAAATAATCCAATTCATCCGTACACTAAAAGATTAATCTCTTCAATACCCATTCCGGATCCTTCTCACAAAAGAGAAACTTACGAAGTTAATTTTCAAGAATTAGATTCCCTAATTGCTGATAATCCAAATTCAGGTGAAATGATTGAAGTAAGCTCAAATCATTTTGTTGCAACTCATGATGTAAAAGGGATTCTTTGAAATTAAAAGATATATTTCTTTTACCTAATCTAATAACGTTATCTCGATTCTTCCTAGCTATTTATCTCTTTTATAATTATCAGCCTGAAAATTTTAATGTTTATGTTCTAGTAATTATTATTGCTCTAATTGGTATTTCAGACTCAATAGATGGAGTTGTTGCTAGAAAATATAATTTAGTATCAAAATTAGGGATAATATTAGATCCTTTGACTGATAGAGTAGTATTTATTATTCTTTTATTTTGGTTATCTTCTATTATTCCTCAAAATTTTATTTACGCTGTTTTAACCCGTGAAGTCCTTGTTTTGATTGGCTCAATTTATGTCTTATTTAGGGGGTCAAAGATAGAAGTATCTAGAAAAGGCAAATATGCCACTGTTTCTTTATTCGTAACAATTTGTTTATTTGTATTAAATACTTCATTATCAATTCCATATTTACACTACGTAGCAATTGCAGTCATAATTTTTTACTTTTATGTTGCAATTGAATATTTGTACAACTTAATATATAAGAGTGGATAACGAAACAATACCTTTAGATTCTTCAAGCAATTCAGCTGAAGAACCATTATTTATACTTTCTTTATTAAACAACGAGTTAAAGTCATCTTCATGGAAATTAACAAATAAAGACTACAAAATTGGCAGATCATCGGAAAATAATATTATATTAGATGATATTACTGTATCAAGAAATCATGCTACGCTATCCGTTACTAAAGAAATAATTAAAATTGTTGATCATCACTCAACAAATGGAACTTATATAAATAATGAAATTAAAAGTGAATGTAAGCTTAAATCCGGAGACAAGATACAAATAGGTAAATATTTATTACTCTTTACTAAGGTTATAAAATGAACATTGGTGAAGCTGTAAAAGCTTTACAAATTAAATATCCTTCTGCTTCGATATCAAGAATTAGATTTTTAGAAAAAGAAGGTTTAATTAATATTAAAAGATCTTCAGGGGGTACAAGAAAATTTACAAATAAAGATATCGAAAAGATTTCCAAAATTATAGATTTACAAGAAAATAAATTTTACAGCTTAAAAGCAATTAAAAACAATCCTTCGCTATTAAAAAGTACTAAAACAAAAAGTATAAAAATCAATGACTATTCAATTAGGGATATTCTTAAACAATCAGGATTAGCTACCTCTCAGTATGATGATTTAGTATCTTTTGGGTTTGAAATAAATAAAGAAATTTATAACACTGAAGATTTAAATAGAATGAAAGCATGGTCATACTTTTATTCGCTTGGTTTGGAGCCGAAAAATTTTTCAGTACTAAAATCTATAAACGAGCGTTCAAACGATTTTGTTGAATTTATAAATAGCCTATTACCTGATGATAAAGAAGTAGAACGTTCCTTAATAATTGAAAATTATGCAATTTTAATTAGGAGTTATTTATTAAAAGATATTTCTTAATTTTCATTATTTTAATATTTATAACTACCAATTCATATGCTTACGAACTTGATGAAGCGTTATTAACTACTGAATTTTATTTATCCTATGACTTAGATAAAAAAGTGATTTTATATAAAAAAAATATTAATGAACCCATATCGCCTGCATCAATCACTAAATTAATGACAGCATTAATACTATATGAATACAATGAATTGAATGAATTAGTATCTATATCATATCCGGATACATACAATTTTGAAGGAAAGGTAGCATATCTATCTGAAGGATCAGTATTGTCTGTTGAGCAGTTATTAGAATTTTTATTAGTATATTCAGCGAATGATTCTGCATATGCAACAGCAATGCATGTATCAAATTCTGTTGATGATTTTGTAAAATTAATGAATACTAGGGCAAAAAAACTAAATATGGTAAATACTAATTTTCAAAACCCTGATGGACTAGATCAGGAAAATCACTACACAACTATTAACGATTTACTCCTACTTTCAGATTATATTTTGAGAAATACAAAAATTTTAGATATTACAAAAAAAACAAAATTTTATTACGATGAAAATGGAAAACTTAGAGATTATGAAAATACAAATTTAATAATAAAAGATGGTTTTAAAGGTTTAAAAACTGGATGGACCTCTAAAGCAGGTCTAACATTTATTGGCTACAATCAAGAAAATAATAGAAACATTGTTACAATCGTAAATAAATCCTTTGTTGATGAAAAAAAAGAATCACACTTTGAAGATACATTACTTCTATATAATAAAACATTGGAAAATTTCAAAGATCATTTATTGTTAAGCAAATCTGATAATGTGTATAAAATCATTAATTCCTTTGATTCGACATATCATACATATAATTACGATATTTTGAAATTTGGTAATATAAATATTTCAAAACAGGTTTATCTTAAAAGCATTGATAATTCTGAAATGTTTTTTGAAAATAAATTTGATAATGAATTTATAAATATAGATATATTGAGATCAGAGAACAGTATTCAATATAATTTTTTTATGTCAAATGCAATATCTAAATTAGTTTCTTCTAACTAGAAATAAAATATATCAATATTATTCTTTTTCTATGAACAATAATGTAACAGTAGAAGTTTCTGGGATAAGGCTAGAGGAGGATTCTGAAACGCCAATCATGCTTTTACATGAACCTGAAACTTCAAGATATCTTCCTATTTGGATAGGTACTATTGAAGCTGTTTCAATTGCATATGCACAAGAAGGCTATGTTCACCCAAGACCTCAAACTCATGATTTTCTCTTGGATATTATTGAATCTTTAAATGCATCCATCTCAGAAGTGTGTATTACAGATATAAAAGATAAAACATATTATGCAGAGGTTACGTTAAGCACTATTGAAGGAAGTGTTACTTTATCTTCAAGACCAAGTGACGCAATAGCACTAGCTATTAGATCGAATTCTAAAATCTCTGTAAATAATGCCTTATTTAATCAAAATTCAATCGTGTTAATTGATGACAATAATCAAGAAATCAAAGATTTCGTTGAATTTATTGAAGATATTTCACCTGATGATTTTCGTTAAATCCTTGAATAACTGTATTAATCTAGTAGATTAAAACTATGCAACAGGGTTATACAGGACCAGAAGTTTGTAAAATTACTGGTATATCTTATAGACAATTAGATCATTGGACTACAACAAATCTTATTAATGCATCTATTAGAAATATTAAAGGTTCAGGATTTCATAGATTATATTCTTTTAATGATATTGTTTTAGTAAAACTTGTTAATAAATTACGTGATGCAGGCATAAGCTTACAAAAAATTAGAGTAGCTTTAACAAATGTTTCTAACTTACTCGGTAAAAAGAAGAATGTCATAGATGTTTCAATATTTTCTGATGGATCCTCTATTTATGTATTAACTGAAAATGACCAAATGATTGATTTGCTTAAAAAAGGTCAGGCAGTTTTTGGAATTTCACTAGGGCCAGTTCACACTGAAACGGAAGCAGAAATTTTTTCTTTATTTCCAGAAAAGATTACTGCACAGAATAAATGAACTTCGCACACTATTCTGAAAAGATATTTTCTGAACATTTAGACTTATTTAACATTAAATGGATTTACGAACCAACTAGTTTTCCTTTAAAGTGGGGTAGTGGTGCTATTAAAATGATGTTTACACCTGATTTTTATTTACCTGAATTAGATGTTTATGTTGAAATCACAACTATGAACCAAAATTTAATAACAAAAAAACAAAAGAAAATAAAATTAGCTAGAAAATTATATCCAACAAGCAATTTTAAGTTAATTAACGAATCACAATTTTATAATTTTTTAAATAATGATAATGAATTACTAGTTAAGAAAGCTATCGCTAGCTGAATATTCAAGTAGGGTAGTGGGGTTTTCAATCCCAGCTATCTTCGCTATATATAGTTCTTGATTTATACTCGTATTACTCATTAATCTATTATCAGTATTCAATGATATGTTGAATCCTAAATTATGAAGTCTTGATATTGGATGGTGTTCAGGGCTTTTATACATATTAGTATGTAGGTTAGACGTAATACATATTTCCAATGGTATATTATTTTGAAGTACGTAATCTGCAGTATGTCCTAATTTATCATCATCAGCAATATCTTCAATAATTCTTACGCCGTGACCTATTCTTTTTGCTCCATTATCAAGCGCTTCTTGAATTGAATGTACTCCGTCCCCCTCACCTGCGTGAATTGTTATATTAATTCCTTCATTTTTAACTTTTAAAAAACTATCTTTATACAAAGAAGGTAAATAATTTAGTTCAGGCCCAGCAATATCAAAACCAATGATCATTTCTTTATAATCTATAGCTAACTCAGCAACAGCTTTTACATTTTGAGCGTCATGTCTCATTCCGCATAATATTAATCCGGATAAAATACCACATTCATTTTCAGCTTGTTTAAAGCCTGAATTTATTGCTTGAATTACATCTTTAGGGGATAAGTTATCATTTACTGAGTAAAAGGGAGCATATCGTGATTCATAGAAATTTATATTATTTTGATGCATATCTATAGCTGCTTCGTAAGCTATTCGTTCTAAATTACTATAAGATTGCATTAAAGCTATGGTGTGTGTAAAAGCTTCTAAATAATCTTCTAAAGAAGTTGAAGAAGATCTGTCAAAGAAATTAGCAACATCATCCGCTTCAATAATTGGTGAGTAGTTTATTTCTTGTGCCAGTATTTTTGCAGTAGAAGGCCTCAAACCTCCATCTAAGTGATCATGTAATACTTGATTATACATTACGCAACATAATATATATTATAGGACAAGTATCAAATTCAGATAATTTCACTAATTACACTCTCCTTATGTGTTAATGGTAGCCAATGATCTGCATTTTTGATTTCTTTTACTATCACATTTGTTCCTATTGAATTTAATCTATTAATCATTTTTTTATTTAGTTTTACGGCTGCATCATATTCACCAAATAAAAAGGTTACTTCAATGTTATGTTCTCTTCTCCATTGACTGGATAGTTCTAGATTATAATCAATGTTCGAATACCAAGATATGGCTTGCTTCATACCTTTGTCGAAATGTTTTACTAATGAATTTATATCTATATTGTGAATTTTGCTATGTTCATTATGTGTTGTAAATAATTTTCTCAATGATAGATCTAGTAGTTTATATTCATTTTTTGTGGTAACTCTGTATGCAGATCTAAAGAATAAATCTAGATTATCAGCAATTAGATTATTTGCTTGCTCAGGATTCTGAAATGAAGTTATGTAATGCTGACCATTCTCATAGACTAAATTTTCATAAACACTTGATGGTGGGAACTCTGTACCGCCACAAATTAATACTAGTTTTTTAACTACTACATTTCCCCTGTTTGCTATAGCCCACGCAACAATAGATCCCCAGTCATGTCCAACAATTATAAGATTATTATTTAAATTTAATTCTTTTATTAAATTCTCAATATCTAACGATAAATTTTCAATATTAAAATCATTGACATTAAATTTATTCATGGATGACAGTGGGTAACCTCTTTGTTCAACAACTGTTACCCTTAATTGATCTTTTAATTCTTTTTTAATATTATCCCAGAAATACATATTTGATGGAAAACCATGGAGGAATAGCACATCTCTCCCCTCTCCTTCAATCGTATATGAGAGTTCAAAATCTTCTAATTGTAATTTATGTATCATATCAATTTATTTTTTCTCAAAATAACAATAGACAAACATATTGCAAAAAATAACCATTGAAAAGCGTAACTTAAATGTGGCGCATCATAAGGTTCAGTAAGATTGATGCATTCAATATTCCTTCCGCACTCTTCTGTTAGTGTTATGTAGAATTTTGGTAATGATATGCTCTGATCATTTTCTATAAATAACTTATCGATTCTAAACAAATAATTTGATTGGGGAACATCATCTTGGCCGAGAGTCTGGGTGTCATAATTTATTAATTTTCCAATATATTTATAATTTTCATATTTATCAATTGAATTTAGATCGTAATCAAGAGGAACCCATCCCCTATTAACAACCATATAGTTGTTATTACTATCAAAGATAAGGTCTATTCTGTTGTATCCGTTTTGGCCATTATGTACCCTAGATCGTAAAAGCCAGGTGTGTAATATGGAAATATTGTTATCTATTTGAACATATTGGAATTCAGACAAATTATTAATATCTGAAATTGATATTTTTAATAGACTTTCATACTTAGTAAGACTCTCTAAATTATTTATATCCTCATAATGACTTGATAGCTGCCAGTAAGATAATGCAAGAAAAATTATAACTATAGTAAAACCAAGGTAAAAAAGGACTTTAAAAGGTAATTTTTTTAATTTGTCCAACTTGTATCACCTCTGCGTCTGTCACCAAATGAAAAAACATCTTTGTTTAATCCAGAAACACAAACTCCACCAAAATACATATCGTATTCATCAGTTATAGTTACATCTTTATCCATTTCTAATGAGGCAGGTTCTGCTCTAACTGTACCGTCACCATTTACATGAAATCTTGGTTGGTCAATTGCTTGTTTCCAATCATTGGATTGTGAGTAATTTAATAAGACCTGTGCAATAGCTGAACTTATTCTGTCAGCACCTGGAGATCCAATTGTTGTAATACCATCTTCAGATTGAATAATTAGTGGACTCATGTTGGATATTAGTCTATCTCCTTTTGTTTCACCTAAAAAACCCTGTGGATTAAGCTCAATTTCACCTAGTGAGTTGTTAAAATACATACCAGTATTTTTACATAGTACACCTGACCCGTATCCACTTGAAAATGTTGTAGAAAAATGATTATTCATTTCATCTGAAGTATTTACTTGAATAGTAGATGAAGATTTTGTTAAATTTTGAATTTCTTTGTTTATAAAAGATTTCCTATCACCAAAAAATTCATAACTGTCTTTTCTATTCTTATAGACATCGATTAATGATTCGATACTTACACCCTTGCTTAATTTTTCAATATATTTTAAAACCATTAGTCCCCCAATTGAGGGACCAGAGTGACCTGTAAGTATTAAATTTTTATATTTAAATTCGAATTTACTATCTTCTATTAATTGATAATCAGTGAAATCTTCAGATGTTGCATGTCCGCCTTCATTTACAATAGTTTTAAGTATTTCTTTTGCAATATCTCCAACATAAAAATCATTAAAACCTTCATTTGTTAAGTGTTCTAGAGAATCACTTAACTTATTTAGCTTTACAATTCCATTATCTAAATCATTAGAAATATTTTCTAATATTTTTTTTGAATAATCGTGCCACATAAACAGTGGCTTTAATGAATGTTGGAAGTAGTCTTTTGTTGGTTGAGTTAGTTTAAATCCTTTCTTGGCAATATTAATTGGAAATTCTAATAGCTTGTCTAAAGGAAGTGATGCATAATTTTTATATAAAAAATCTAATATTTTATATATTCCAGGTATTGCAAAGGTATTAGCTCCTTTACATGTTTCTACATAACCACCATAAGTCAATACGACTTTATGCTCTTCGTGATCATTGCCTTTAAAATATTTAGGAGACACGAAATATCCATCTACTGTATGTGAATTGTTAGTCTTTCCGTCATAAAATGTTAACAGACCAGAAGATGTTGGAGCAACAACACCTAAATCTGTAACCATAGACGTTACAATACTTGATATCAATACATCAGCAGCATTGGGATTTAAATCTTTGATAGATTCAGCTGCTTGTGAACTATATTCTGCAGTGCTTGACATAGAAACTTTCATCTAAACAGTGTAGTTTATAACTTTTATATGCAAAAATATATATATGAAACAGGACATCAAAAAGTTTGATGAAAATATTTATCAAATAGATGTTTTCATGGAAGACAAACCTGGCAGGATGTCTTGTTACTATATAGATTCATCTAATCCAATATTAATTGAAGTTGGTCCATCGAAGTCTTTTCCTTATTTGATTTCAAGTTTAGAAAGTTTAGGTATAAATGAAGTTAACAGATCTGCTATGACACATTTACATCTAGATCATGTAGGTGGAATCGGACATCTTGTTGAAAAGTATAAAGATCATTTTGTATACATTCATGAATTGGGACTAAAACATTTACCTAGTCCAGAAAGATTATGGAAAGCAGTTTCTAAAGTTTATACAGAAGAGTGGTTATCAACTAATTGGGGTGAAATAAAACCAACACCATTAAATAATATACATTCACTTAAAGATAAAGAGTTGATCGATTTAGGTAATGGTAGAAAATTAGAAGCAATCTATGGTCCCGGTCATGCAAAACATCACTATACATTCTATGATGCATATTCTAAAACACTATTTATGGGAGATACACTAGGATTAATTTATCCTCATGGAGACTTTGTTCAGCCTAACCTTCCTCCACCAGATTTTAATAAAGAATTACTATTCAACACTTTAGATAAGTTATATACACTAGACCTTGAATATTTAGCTCTTGCTCATTTTGGAATACATAAAAATCCTTATGAATTAATAGACAATGCTAAAGAAAGTATTGAACTCTGGATTGACTTTGTAACAAAATTGCCAAATTTATCGATTGATGTAGCTGCTGAATCCCTACAAACATGGTTAAGTGGCAATTATAGAATTCTTGGTGTAGATGAAGTAACTATAAAAAATTATCTAGATAACGGAAATTTACAAATGCAAATTCAGGGAATTAAAAATTTTTTAAAAAATAGTTAACTTAATTTAACTATCTTACTTCGGAAGTAAATATGTATTGGAGCAATAAAAAATTCTGTAAGTATTCCAAAAAAGAAATATAAATCAATCTCAACATTTCCTATTATTAGTAAAGAAATTATCCTTGAAATAAGAACAATAGTCCACAATATTGTTAAAAAATTAAGGTAAAAAATATTTTGAGTACGTAAATATTGAATACAACCAAATGTACACATTAAATATAAACTTAATGGATATGTTAATAAATTTAAATGTCCATTACCTCCAGTATCAGCGAGTGCTAAAACTTCAAGATATGTTTGTTGAAAAAATAGAAAAGTTGAATCAGGAAAAAAAACTGAATAAATTACCAACAAGGAGCTATTAATTAACAAAAAAGACAAAAATAAATTTAAAAGTTTTTTGTAATTCATATTAAGAAATTATAAAAGAAAAACCCCTAGTTTCCTAGGGGCTCTTCATTAAAAGTCGGCAGTGTCCTACTCTCCCAAGGGGTTGCCCCCCAAGTACCATCGGCGCTAATGGGCTTAACTTCCGTGTTCGGAATGGGAACGGGTGTATCCCCACTGCTATCACCACCGCAAATCTACTTCTTAAAAATTCTATAGCAAGCGCTCAAGCTAGGTATTCAGCTCAAGCCCTCGACTTATTAGTATCAGTCAGCTACATACATTACTGTACTTACACTTCTGACCTATCAACCTCATGTTCTATAAGGAGTCTTAATCGGTTAACCCGATGAGAAATCTTATCTTAGAAGGGGCTTCGCACTTAGATGCTTTCAGTGCTTATCCTTTCCGATCGTAGCTAACCAGCCGTGCTCTTGGCAGAACAACTGGCACACCAGCGGATCGTTCATCCCGGTCCTCTCGTACTAGGGACAACTTTCTTCAAATTTCTTACGTGCGCGACGGATAGGGACCGAACTGTCTCACGACGTTCTGAACCCAGCTCGCGTTCCTCTTTAATAGGCGAACAGCCTAACCCTTGGGACCTGCTCCAGCCCCAGGATGAGAAGAGCCGACATCGAGGTGCCAAACACCCCCGTCGATATGGACTCTTGGGGGGTATAAGCCTGTTATCCCCGGAGTACCTTTTAGCCGATGAGCCATGGCGCACCCACATGCAACCATGGGATCACTAGTTCCTACTTTCGTACCTGCTTCACTTGTTTGTGTCACAGTCAAGCCACCTTTTGCACTTACACTCAATGCGTGATTGCCGTCCACGCTGAGGTGACCTTAGAGCGCCTCCGTTACTTTTTTGGAGGCCACCGCCCCAGTGAAACTGCCCACCAGACAATGTCCCTGATCCGGATAACGGATCTAGGTTAGAAGGTCAATATGAAGAAAGTGGTATCTCAAGGATGACTCCACAATGACTAGCGCCATTGTTTCAAAGTCTCCCACTTATCCTGCATACTGCATACCAACATTCAATATCAAGTTGCAGTAAAGGTTCCGGGGTCTTTCCGTCCTGTCGCGCATAGTGAGCATCTTTACTCACATTGCAATTTCGCCGAGTCTCTGGTTGAGACAGTACTCAAATCGTTACACCATTCGTGCAGGTCGGAACTTACCCGACAAGGAATTTCGCTACCTTAGGACCGTTATAGTTACGGCCGCCGTTTACTGGGGCTTAATTTCAAAGCTTTGCCGAAGCTAACCTCTCCACTTAACCTTCCAGCACCGGGCAGGTGTCAGAGGATATACGTTGTATTAGAACTTTGCATCCTCCTGTGTTTTTGATAAACAGTCGCTTGAGTCTGATCACTGCGGCCCTTTCAAGCTTATAAAGTTAATTAATCACTTTACTAGGGCGTTCCTTCTCCCGAAGTTACGGAACTATTTTGCCGAGTTCCTTAACCAGAGTTCTCTCGCTCGCCTTAGTATTCTCTACTTGTCCACCTGTGTCGGTTTGGGGTACGGGCACTAATAAAACTAACTAGAAGTTTTTCTTGGAAGTATGGAATTAATGACTTCGCCTAAAAGCGGCTCGGCATCGTGTCTCAGGTGTATTGTTAACGGATTTGCCTATTAACAACCCTACTCACTTACCCCAGGACAACCATCGCCTGGGTTCATCTATCCTTCTCCGTTACTCCATCGCTAATCTAGTAATATGTGGGTCGGTAGGCCCCGAAGGGCTTTCCTTAGCAACATATATTCGATTTGGGCGTGTTATTAGTGGTACAGAAATATCAATCTGTTATCCATCGACTACGTCTCTCGACCTCGCCTTAGGTCCCGACTAACCCTGGGCGGACGAACCTTCCCCAGGAACCCTTGGACATTCGGCGGAAGAGATTCTCACTCTTCCTTCGCTACTCATGCCTACATTCTCACTTGTATGGTCTCCACAACTAACTTACGTTGTTGCTTCGCTGTCCATACAACGCTCTCCTACCGATCTTACCTCCTGGATATAAATATCAAGATTAGTAAGATCCCATAGCTTCGGCAGTATGTTTAGCCCCGTTACATTTTCCGCGCGAGAACATTCGACCAGTGAGCTGTTACGCACTCTTTAAAGGAATGGCTGCTTCTAAGCCAACCTCCTGGCTGTCTGAACACTCTCACATCGTTTCACACTTAACATACATTTAGGGGCCTTAGCTGATGATCTGGGTTGTTTCCCTCTCGTCTATGGAGCTTATCCCCCATAGGCTCACTGCTATATTTATACACTTTGGCATTCGGAGTTTGACTGAGTTCAGTAAGCTTGTTGGCCCCCTAGCCCAATCAGTGCTCTACCTCCAAAGCGCAACATATAACGCTGTCCCTAAAGACATTTCGGAGAGAACCAGCTATCACCAAGTTTGATTGGCCTTTCACCCCTATCCACAGGTCATCCCCTGATTTTGCAACATCAGTGGGTTCGGGCCTTCACGAAATCTTACTTCCGCTTCACCCTGCCCATGGATAGATCACTTGGCTTCGGGTCTATCGCATGCGACTAGACGCTCTATTAAAACTCGCTTTCGCTGCGGCTACGGATTTACTCCTTAACCTTGCCACATACGGATAACTCGTAGGCTCATTCTTCAAAAGGCAGGCAGTCAGGATATAAAATCCCTCCTACTGCTTGTAAGCTATTGGTTTCAGGTACTATTTCACTCCCCTCGCCGGGGTACTTTTCACCTTTCCCTCACGGTACTTGTTCACTATCGGTCGCTGGTTGTACTTAGCCTTACGAGGTGGTCCTCGCAGATTCACAAGGAATATCCTCCTTGATACTCGGGGTGGCCTTAATAAGTAAATAGATTTTCGAATACGTGACTATTACACTCTATGGTTTAACTTTCCAGATAATTTTCCTAATCTAAATATTTGTAACTTATTGAAAGATCTGATGCTCTTTCTAAAGGACCCCACAACACCAAAAAAACAACGACATCAGTCTTGACATTAATTTGGTTTAGGCTCTTCCCGTTTCGCTCGCCGCTACTCAGGGAGTCGCTTTTGCTTTCCTTTCCTCTAGGTACTGAGATGTTTCACTTCCCCTAGTTCCCTCTACCTACCCTATATATTCAGATAGGAGTAATTTATTAAAATAAATTGGGTTTCCCCATTCGGACATCTACGGATCAAAGCTTGTTTGACAACTTCCCGTAGCTTTTCGCAGTCTTCCACGTCCTTCATCGGCTTCCAGCGCCAAGGCATCCACCAATAGCCCTTAGTAGCTTGAACTATATGAATACTTTGCAATTGCGCTTGCTATACAATTTTCAAAAAGCCAATTTGACTTTTTCACAGCTGAGTAATGTATCAGTCTTGTAGACAACCGGCGATTGACCTTAGAACCGAAGTTCTATGCTCCTTAGAAAGGAGGTGATCCAGCCGCACGTTCCCGTACGGCTACCTTGTTACGACTTAGTCCCAGTTACCGACCCTACCTTCGACAGCTTCCTCCCAAAAGGGTTGGACCACTGGCTTCGGGTATTGCCGACTTCCGTGACTTGACGGGCGGTGTGTACAAACCCCGAGAACGTATTCACCGCAACTTTGCTGATTTGCGATTACTAGCGACTCCAACTTCAAGGAGTCGAGTTGCAGACTCCTATCCGAACTGAGACAAGCTTTAAGAGATTTGCTCCACCTCGCGGTATTGCGACTCGTTGTACTTGCCATTGTAGCATGCGTGCAGCCCTGGACATAAGGGGCATGATGACTTGACGTCGTCCCCACCTTCCTCCGGTTTATCACCGGCAGTCTCCTATGAGTCCCCAACTAAATGCTGGCAACATAGGACAGGGGTTGCGCTCGTTGCGGGACTTAACCCAACATCTCACGACACGAGCTGACGACAGCCATGCACCACCTGTATAGGGCGCTAATGCACACTATATCTCTATAGCTAGACCCTATATGTCAAGTCCAGGTAAGGTTCTACGGGTATCATCGAATTAAGCCGCATGCTCCGCCGCTTGTGCGGGGTCCCGTCAATTCCTTTGAGTTTTAGTCTTGCGACCGTACTCCCCAGGCGGGATACTTAACGCGTTAGCTGCGACACAGAAACCGTCAATCCAGTTCCTACGTCTAGTATCCATCGTTTACAGCTAGGACTACCAGGGTATCTAATCCTGTTTGCTCCCCTAGCTTTCGCTCCTCAGCGTCGATAGCGGCCCAGTGAGCTGCCTTCGCAATTGGTGTTCCTCCGAATATCTACGCATTTCACCGCTACACTCGGAATTCCACTCACCTCTACCGTATCCTAGTCACAACAGTATCGATCGACATTTCAGGGTTGAGCCCTGAACTTTCACGAACGACTTGTTGAACCGCCTACGAGCTCTTTACGCCCAATAAATCCGGACAACGCTCGCCCCCTACGTATTACCGCGGCTGCTGGCACGTAGTTGGCCGGGGCTTCTTGTGGAGGTACCGTCATTTTCTTCCCTCCTGAAAGTGGTTTACAAACCTAGATCCGTCATCCCACACGCGGTGTCGCTGTGTCAAACTTTCGTTCATTGCACAATATTCCCTGCTGCAGCCTCCCGTAGGAGTCTGGGCCGTGTCTCAGTCCCAGTGTGGCTGATCGTCCTCTCAGACCAGCTATCCGTCGTAGCCTTGGTGAGCTTTTACCTCACCAACTAGCTGATAGAACGCGAGCTCATCTTAGTTCGGCTGACCTTTCCTTTTAATTTCATGCGAAATATAAAGAATATCAGGTATTAATCCGAGTTTCCTCGGGCTATCCCTGTAACTAAGGTAGATTGCTCACGCGTTACTCACCCGTTCGCCGCTCAGTCATTTTCTGTAGTAAACTACTGAAAAGCTTCGCTCGACTTGCATGCATAAGGCGCACCGCCAGCGTTCGTCCTGAGCCAGGATCAAACTCTCCAACATAATCTTTGAATAATTTAAATCTGACCAAAGAATCAACATGGGTTTTACCCATTTCAACTTAAAAAAGTTGAATCAACTTAGTTAAAAGTTGACAAAAAAAGAGTGCTAGATATTTCTATCTGCACTACCGGCGTTCATACATTACTCAGTTGTCAAAAAGCCAATTATTTTTGTAATATATACAGTAACAGAACCTTGATTAAGTGTGTGAAAAAAATTAAATAAATGTAAAAAAGGTTCTCTTACCTAGTTGAAGTGTTTTGCCAACTAAATCATCCGTTTTTGCATCAAGATTAGTAAATTTTTCATCATTTACTTTAAAACTTCCTGCACTTATTAATCTACGAGCTTCAGAATTTGATTTTGTGATGCCTAATTCAGTAAATATTTTAGGTAGATGCAGTTCTTTTTCTAAAGGGGCTGTATAAGAATCAACTTCATCTGGAATATTTTTATTAATTGTGATGTTTTCAAATGACTCTTGTGCTGTTTTAGCTAAATTATGATCATATAATTCAGTTACTACAAAATTTCCTAGTCTTTTTTTAACTTCAAAAGGGTTTTCTTTTTCTTTATTAACCGCGTCTTTTAAATCATTGATTTCTTCTAATTCCAAATCAGTCAGCATTGTGAAATAATCCCACATTATTTCATCAGGAATACTCATAATTTTCCCATAGATATTTTCAGGAGTGTCAGTAATAGAAATATAATTATTTAATGATTGGGACATTTTCTTTTTTCCATCAGTACCAACTAACAGAGGGAATGTCATTGCAACCTGTGGGTTCATAGAATAAAATTTTTGCACTTCTCTTCCCAACATAAGATTCCAAAGTTGATCATGACCACCAATTTCTATATCTGCTTTAACTGCAACTGAATCATATCCTTGAAAAAGTGGGTAAAAGAATTCCATTAATGATATGGGTGAGTTGTTTGAGTATCTAGATGAAAAATCTTCTCTTTCTAGCATTTGAGCTAAAGTAGTTGAAGAAGAAAGATTAACTAAGTCAGAACTCGTTAATTTAGATAGCCAGTCATTGTTTGAAACAATTTCAAGTTTCCCTTTATTTAAAATATTTTTAATAATTGGTAATACACCCTTAGCATTTTCATTAATTTCATCTGATTCTAATTTTGTTCTAGTTTCTGATTTCCCAGATGGATCTCCAACTTGAGCTGTAAACTCACCTAAAATTAAGACGGCCGTGTGACCATACTCTTGAAATTTACTTAATGCACGAAGTATCGCATACCATCCTAAAGTAACATCTGGTGCTGTTGGATCAACACCAAGTTTTATACGTAATGATTTTTCAGATTTTATTAATTTATCAAGGTCTTCTATTGGACTAATAGCGCTTGCTCGGTCCTGTAAATATTTCATTTTAGTATTAAAGAAAAACGCCAAAGATGTTTATCATTTCTTTTTGCGTTTTTTCTTTGCTTTGCAACTGCTTGATCAAGCGGATGTATGCGCGGTGATAAATTAATTACTCCTGATAAAATATTTTCACCATCAAGACTCTTATCGATACCTAAACTTTTTGTAATGTTTCCTGGTCCATTTAATTTATCAAATTTCATTTTTGTTTTTCTTCTTTTTTCAATATGTTTTTTTCCAAGAAGTATAAGAGATGACCTTATTAAAACAGCTTCAGCTGAACCTTTTTTTCCGCAAAGAAGAAATAGTCCCCTATTTGAGCCATAAGATTTTAGTACTGCAATATGTGGAGGTCCGAGGGTTATTGATGTTGGTACATTCTTAAAAGTGTTTAGTAATGCCATTTTATCTGTAGATTTACGGCCATAAGCTTCAGTTTCAGTAATCATTATCTCAACAAATTTGTCATTTATAGATGTTGAAATTCTCATTCCTAGCAAGTCCACTGCAGCTTTAGAAGCAGATTGGGAAAGGGTTTTTAACACTCTATTATTTAATCCACTAGGTTGCATTTTCAGCTCTCCTATTAAGTTTAATTTTAAATTTAGTTTCAGCTTCTTTTACTATCATTTCTAAAATTTGTGTGCTTTCAGCTTCCGTATATGTTTTATCATAATTTCTTGTTACTATTCTAATTCCTAAATTTCTTGTTTTCTCATTTGTAAAATTATCAAATATAGAAATATTATTTTCATTTTCTTTGAGTATAGATTCAATTAAATGAATTAAATCTGATGCTTGAAAATCATGTGTAACAGAAAAAGATAAATCAAACTTAATATATGGATAAGGTGACAAAGGTTTATAAATATTATCTTCTAATTGTTTAAATTCAAAATTCTCAGTATTGATTTGAGCAATATAGAGTGATTGTTCTAATTCCATCTCAGATTTATTCTTATATGAGAGTTTACCCATATATCCTATAATCTTGTTTTCAAGTTTTATTAAGTAAGAATAGTTTTTGTGGAATCCAGGCCTAGAAAGTTGTTCAAATTCACACAGTGGAAATAATTTTTTTATAGTATTTGTTAAAGAATTAATGTCATTAGATTTAGTTTTAAGTCTGTCATCTTCTATAGTTTCGATTTCAGGAATTAGTAAACCAAGAGAGTATTCTTGATTTGGAATATGCTTAAATATTTTATGATTTGAATCGTCGTATACATTATTTATTTCGTAATACCTATTTGAGTGATTGTTGTTTTCAACATTGAATTTATATATATTTATCAATGATGAAAGTAAATTTGTTCTCAAGTATTCTTGTGATCGATCAATAGGGTTTATTACGTTTACGGATTTTTTTTCAGGTGTAAATAGTTCATTAGAATAAGAATCAGTGAAAGACAATGTTTGTGTTTCATAAAAATTTGATGAAGACAATATTTTTGAAAGGTACAAACGTTTATCCCAGTAGTCGCCTTTTGAATTTAAATTATTTCCTATAGGTAGCGTTGATGCAAAATTGTTAAATCCATAATGCTTTGCAAGTTCCTCTATTAGGTCTATCGGTCTTTCTAAATCATACCTCCACGAAGGTGATGTAAATATTATTTCTGTGTCAGAAACATTAGCCTCTATTTTAAGTTTTGTTAGAGTATTCTTTATAAATTCATCATCTAGTTCTACACCTAGTATTTGTTCTATCTCATATTTTCGAAATTTTACTTCATTATAAGTAATTCCATTTTTACTACTATCTATAATGTTTGAATAAAATATATCTTGATCATTTTCAAATAGATTCACAAATCTTTGCAGACCTTGTTTCTGCAAATTGAAATCAATACCTCTTTCAAATCTAATAGAGGCATCTGAAATAAGATTTAATCTTCTTGATGTCTTCATGACAGATACTTTATCGAAGTATGCACTTTCTATAAGAAGATTATTAGTTTTGTCAGTAACTTCTGTATCGTAACCACCCATGACGCCTGCAAGAGCAATGGGCTTATCATCATCAGTAATAATCAAATCATTTGTATCTAATTTTCTTTCTTGCTCATCTAAGGTTTTGAGTATTTCTTTATCTTTAGCAAATCTAACTGAAATAGTTCCAAATAATTTATCTCTATCAAATGCGTGAAGTGGTTGTCCAATATCATGTAGAACATAATTTGTGTAATCTACAACATTATTTATCACACGGACACCGACAGCAGAAAGTCTGTATCTGATGTTTAAATTTGAATCATCTAGTTTAAAGTTTTCTATTTCTATTGATTGATAAGAGTTACAAGCTTTTATTCTTCCACTATTTACTTTTATTACACTCTCGATGTTAGGTTTAAGTTCATTAGAATTTTCTTGTAAAGACAAATTAAAATAATTAGATAGTTCCCTTGCAATTCCTAAATGAGACATGCAGTCACCCCTATTTGGTGTTACTCCAATTTCCCATAAAGTATCATTTGAACTGTAAATTGTAGAAAAATCAGATCCTAATTTTGTTTCTGATGAAAGTTTTAAAATTCCTGAATGATCATCCCATAAATCTAATTCTGATGCTGAACAAATCATTCCATTAGATTCAACTCCACGTATATCTCGTTTATTAATTTTAAATCCATCTTTAATTTCGCTGTTAGGCAAAGCTACAGGAACAACAGCACCAACATCAAAGTTCCAGGCTCCACATACAATTTCATAAGTTTTGGATCCCACATCAACTTTAGTTATCCGTACCTTGTCAGCATTAGGGTGCTCATAAATCTCTAGTACTTTACCTACTAGTATGTTTTTATAATTAGGGGTTTTATCTGTTTTAGACTCTATCTCAAAACCTAGTGACTCTAATGCTTCAGAAATATCATTTGAGTTGATATCTTCTATATCAATCCAATCATTCAACCAAGATTTTAAAATTTTCATTAAAATTGCTCCAAAAATCTTAAATCATTTTCATAAAAGTTTTTAATATGATCAATCTGGTATTTAAGCATAGCTAATCTTTCTATACCGACACCCCAAGCAAATCCTTGATATTCTTTTGAATAACCTACATGATCCAATACATTCGGATCAACCATTCCACAACCTAAAATCTCAAGCCATTCACCGTTGTTCCACTTGACAAGAACTTCTGCAGAAGGTTCAGTAAATGGAAAAAAATGAGGTATAAACTTAGTTTCAATATTTTCACCAAAAAATTGTTTAACGAAATACTCTAATGTTCCCTTAAGATCTGTAAATTTTAAGTTTTTATCAATCGCTAAACCTTCAAGCTGATGAAAAACTGGAGAATGTGTAGCATCAAGTTGATCAGAGCGAAAAACTCTACCAGGTGCAACAATATAAACAGGTGGGTCATTATTTTCCATATGTCTGATTTGAACGGTACTAGTTTGAGTTCGTAATAAAGTTTCTAAATTATGATCAGTGTAAAGGGTATCAGATTCATATCGTGCAGGATGCCAATCTGGAGTATTTAGTGCATCAAAATTGTGCCAGGAGGTTTCTACTTCTGGTCCAAAAGCTACTTTATATCCAATAGATGCAAAAATTTCAACAACCTCATCCATAACTTGTGAAATAACATGCCTATGAGTTCCTGATCTGGTAATCCAATCAATGGTTATGTCTTCATTCTCTTCGTTTTCGAGTGAAGTATATTTTTTATTGATAAATTCTTGTTCAGCTTTTTTTATATTTGAAGTTATCGAATTATTTACATTATTTAATTTTTCACCATACGTTTTTTTGTCATCTTTTGAAAGAGTGGATAATTTTTTTCTTTCAACAGATAGTAGTGAATCTTTTCCTGTATATTCTTTTAAAACATCATCAAATTCTGCTTCATCAACTATTTCATTTAGACGTAATTTTAATGAAGCTAAAACTTTATCGAAATTTAATTCAGCCATTTAAATTTTTCTTAGCAAGATCAACAAGTTTTTTAAAACCTTTTGGATCATTTACAGCTAAGTCTGCAAGTATTTTTCTATCGACTTTTACACCTGCATTGTTTAATCCATTAATAAACTTTGAATAGGCAAGATCATGCTGTCTTGATGCAGCATTTATTCTAGAAATCCACAGTTTTCTATAATCTGCTTTTTTATCTTTACGGTGTGTAAAAGAATCAGCACCAGCATGCATAACTTGTTCTTTTGCTGCTCTAAGTCTCTTGCTTCTGGCTCCTGTATATCCTTTAGCTTTTTTTAATACTTTTTTCTTAGATTTTTTACTTTGAACTGAACTTTTTATACGAACCATCGTTAACCTAACAACTTTCTTATTTTTTTGCTGTCACCACTAGATGCTTCAACATCTCGCTTTAACCGCTTCCATGTACCAGAACTTTTTGCTAATTTGTAATGAGACCTGTGTGATCTGCGTCTCATATATTTACCAGTTCCAGTAACTTTTACTCTTTTTTTCATACTTTTGTGAGTTTTTTGTTTCATTTTTTTCCTCCTAAAGGTGCAAGCACCATTGTTAAAGACTTTCCATCAGGACTAGATGTAGATTCAACCATTGCTATGTCACTTAATTCCTCAATATAATTATCTAAAACTTTTTGTCCAAACTCAGGATGTTCAGCTTCTCTTCCCCTGAATCTCATTGTAAATTTTACCTTATCTCCTGAATCTATAAATTTTCTTGATTTTTTTAACTTAATCTTAAAATCGTTCGTATCAATTTTTGGTTTTAACTGAATTTCTTTAACTGAAATTTTTACTTGCTTTTTCTTTGATTCTTTTGCTTTTTGAGCAAGTTCATATTTGTACTTCCCATAATCCATAAGTCTTGCAACTGGTGGTTTACTTTCAGGTGAAACTTCAACCAGGTCTAAATTTAATTGTTCTGCAACAATTAATGCCTTTTTAAGTTCTAATTCGCCAATTTGTACACCATCAGGCGCAATAACAAGTAATTTCTTTGCACGAATTCCTTCGTTTATCTTTAATTCAGGTATATTTTCTCCTTCCAATAAAAAAAACAGCACGAAGCTGTTTTACTACCTCACTATTGTTCACAGTGGGTGGAACATTGTTCGCTTGAGATAATTATAGCTAATAATTAATTTATTTATACAAAAAGATTATTTAAAGCTGAAGCGGCTTCAATCCCTTTATTTTTAGAACTCTTAGTTCTGGCTATTGCTTGATCCATGCTCAATACATTTAAAACACAGTTTGCAATGTAAATGTTATTTTTAATAGTTAGATTAATTAATCCATCAACCACACCTTTTGATATATATTCATAGTGATCTGTGTCACCTTTTATAATTACACCAATAGCAACAAATTTATCTATAGAGTCATTCTCTGAAAGATCGTTAATTTTATATATTATTTCCCATGCACCATCTACAAAGTATGTACTCGTATCAAAACTTTCATTAAGATTATTTTTAACACCATCAACTAAATCATTAGTTATATTTTCGTAATAGTTTGCTGCAACTATGGCTACCTTATTCTTCATTGAATACGTGTCCCATTTTTGATTCTTTAGTTTCAAGATATTTTTCATTTTCTGGTGTTGTTTGTCCAAGTAACGGCGTTCTTTTTGTAATACTTAGGCCATAACCTTCAAGTCCAGCTCTCTTAGATGGATTGTTAGTTAATAAGTTCATTTTCTCAATTCCAAGTGATCTTAAAATTAATGCACCGGTTCCATAATCTCGTTGATCGTTTTTGAAACCAAGTTTAAGATTTGCATCTACAGTATCATCCCCCTCATCTTGAAGTGAGTATGCTTTTATTTTGTTGCCTAATCCAATACCTCTTCCTTCGTGACCTCTCATGTACAAGAGAACACCACTTCCATTTTTGGAAATAGTGTTTAAAGCATTAGATAGCTGAGAACCACAATCACATTTTGAAGAAAATAAAGTATCTCCAGTTAAACACTCTGAGTGAACTCTAACCATTGTGTCTTCGTTATCGAGATAATCTCCAAATGTTAATGCAATATGTTCAGTATTGTCTACAGTATCTTTATAGACATGACCTGTAAATTCTCCATAATGAGTGGGGATTTTTGATTTTGATACAAATTCAACAGGGTTTGAACTATCTAATCTGTGTTGAATAAGATCTTTGATTGTACCAATTTTAATATTGTGAACTTTTGAAAACTCAATTAGATCATCCATTCTTGCCATGGAACCATCTTTATTTATAATTTCACAAATAACAGCAACTTCACTGTGTCCTGAAAGTTTACAAAGGTCTATTGCTGCCTCTGTGTGTCCAGCGCGCCTTAATACACCACCATCCATTGCTTGTAAAGGAAATATGTGACCGGGAACATTAAAGTCATCTCTAGTAGAGTTTTCATCTAATAAACCTTTTATAGTTTTATGACGATCATCGGCTGATATTCCAGTTGTTACTCCGTTACCTTTTAAATCCACTGAAGCAGTGTATGCAGTCTGCATTTCATTATTTACACCTTGCATTAATGGAAGTTCTAATTTTTTAGCAATTTTGGATGATATTGGCGCACAAACTAAACCTTTACCAAATGTAATCATAAAATTTATGTGTTCAGCAGTTAAATGTTCAGCTGAAATAATTAAATCACCTTCATTTTCTCTATCTTCATCATCAACAAGGATGATCATCTCGCCATCTTTAAATGATTTAATAATATTTTTTATATCAGTTATCATGATTAATTTTCTCTAAATATTTTATTATTATGTCGTATTCAACGTTAACTGCATTACCAATATTTAAATGCTTTAAGTTTGTTCTATTATATGTTTCATCTATTACAGCAACTTCAAACATATCTTTGACAGGGTTAACTATAGTCAATGAAATACCATTAATCGTTATGGATCCTTTATCAACAATATATTTACTACTTGCATCTTTAAATTTGAAGTTCCACATATTATTTTCAAGTTCATTAATTTCATGAATATTTATTGTTGAATCTACATGTCCCTGGACTATATGACCGCTTAAAAAACTATCTAGTGTTGCTGGAAGCTCTAAATTAACAAATCCACAATGATTATTGTTCAAAGCTGTTCGGGTAAATGTTTCATTTGACACTTGAAAAACTAAATTTCCATCTTTATATTCTTTCAGAGTCAAGCAGCACCCGTCAATTGCAATACTTGTACCTGGATCTAAATTTGTGTAAATGTTGTTATTAAAACTTACAGTTAAAATATCTTCATTTAGATCTACAACTGTACCTATATCTGTAATAATTCCAGTAAACATTACATACAAGTATATGTTGTTAATTGATTATCTTTAAGAAGAAATTTATTAATTGGTTTATATTTATTTTTTAAAGATTCAATAACTTCATCGTTAAATTTAACTCCACTATGTATATTGTTTGAACTTTTAAACCAATAAAACTTATCATATAGTGCATTAGCTGTGAAGTATTTGTGTATGTAGTTACCACCTTCAATTAACAATGAATTGATGTTTAAATTTTTAAATAACTTATTCAAATCAAAATTCACATCAATTATTGGAATAACATTATCTGCCTTATGTGTAAAAGATGTTAAAAAATAGATGTCTGAATGTTTTGATATGTGTGAGTCAATATTTGGATCAGCTCCCCAAAAAACGATTTTTATTGGATTGCTATCTTGTATATTTACATTTCTTACATCAAGTTTTGGACTGTCGATTAAAAGTGTATTTTTCCCTATTGCTATCCCATCAACACTCGCACGTAGTATGTGTGTAAGGGCTAACGATATATCATTAGATATATATTTATCTTCTGTTTGATCATTGTAGATATAATTATTTTGTGAACTTGCAATCTTTCCAATTATTGTGTTTGATTTCTTATTTATTTTTTGGTTTAAGTAGTGAGGATTAATTAAATTATTTGCATTGTATTCAAATTGAATATTAAGACCCTTATTTTTAAATAGTTCAATACTTTTTCCATTAGTCCGTCGATCAACATCTTTATCGCCTATAACAATATTTTTTAATGATGTATTGAGTAATTCAACTGCACACGAAGGCGAGCTATCAGCATGAAAACATGGTTCAAGAGTGACGTATAATACATCATCAGTATCAATAGTAGTTTTGGTTAATAAATCTATTTCAGCATGATTTGTGCCTGGGCCATGATGAACACCCGTAGACTTTATATTTCCTTTGTTGTCAGTAAGAACAGCAGCAACTTTCGGATTTGGAAATGCTTTTGTGTTTAATGCTGCAATTATTGCTTCCTGCATAAATTTTGAATAGTTTAAATATGACAGAGGATTATCCAAAAATTGCACCACCTTGTACTACTACATCAACACCAATTTTCTCAAATACTTCTAAATCTTCGTTTTTAACACCACCATCCACAATAACTTCCCCAGAATAATTAGGAAAACTTGTATTAAAGTCATTAACTTTTCTAGGTAAATCAATAGCCTGACTTTGATTAGAAAACCCAGGATTCACACCTAATAACAACACAGAGTGTGCATATTCTAAATATTCATCAAGTTCTGAATTTGATGAACCCGGTAAAAGACCTATACCAATATTTTTATTAAATTCAGAAAGCTTAATAAAGTCTTTTAACTCTGTTGACTCTTTATGAACTGTTACTAAGTCTGCACCACAGTCGAATGCTATTTCTCCATATTTTAGATTGTCATTAATCATCAAATGAATATCTAAATAATAATCTGTATTGTTTTTAAGCATCTCAATGACTTTAAATGACATGCTTATATTCTCGGCAAAATGTCCATCCGTAATATCAATATGTAACTGGTCAAATTTTGTATTATTGCTATCTATGTGATTCAAAAGATCTAATTGATTAGCCGCCTGAATACTTGCTGAAATTTTCATTTTAAGCCTCTTAAATAATCAGGAAATAACATTTTATTTTTTCCCTCAGGAGTTACATATTCTGGATATAGAACACCTTCTTTATACATTATACCTTCTGAATTACTCTCTTCTGTATAACTATGGATCTTCAGAATCTTATTTTTATGCGAAGTAAAAGATGGGCCCATTATGTTAAATGCTCTGATTTTTGTTTTAGCTTTTAAAAGAGAATCTTCACTTATATTGAAATCGCTTTTTGAAAATTTAGATGTTTTAGAACTATTTTGAGGCTGTTCTTTTCCTGTGGTTAGAAAGTCTATTTTTTTATAATTATCATTAAAACATTTTGATAATCTTTCATATATATTTGATGCATAATCGTCATCCGATATAGATACACCTTTTTGAAATATAATTCTCCCAGTGTCTATTTCTTCATCGATATGAAAAACAGTAAATCCCGTTGTAGTGTAATTATTTAATATTGCAGTTTCAACTGGTGAAGGACCTCTTAGTTCAGGCAACAAACTTAAATGTATATTAAAAATACTATTGTTTGATTTAAGAAATTGTGTAGAAAATATTTTTGCAAAACTTGCACTTATACCTATATCCATATTGCTATAGACCGCATCTTGTGAAAAATATTTAAATTCAATATTGTTTGATTTACAAAACTCTTCTACAGGGTTTACAACAAGTTTTTTTCCTCGTCCACTCCTAACAGGCTTAGTTGTTACTACAGTAATAGCTTCTTCAGAGTTATTGATAGTAGTTAGATAGGGAATGCTCCTAAAATCTGAACCAAAAAAATATTTATATTTTGTCACCTGGAAAACCTTTTATAGAGATTTCTTTTAATGCTTCTTTTCTTACTTTTCTTTTTAGTTGTTTTAGCAATAATTGGCCTTGTAGATGATCATATTCATGCTGCAGTACTCTACCTAGTAAATCTTCACCTTCATAAGTTACTTCTTCACCATTTTGATTTAAACATGTCAGTTTCGCATATTCATATCTTTCAATATCCCAGTAATAACCTGGTAAAGATAAACAACCTTCCATAAAGACAACACTCCCCTGTAAATCTTCAAGTTTTGGATTGATTGCTACTTTAGGACCATCACCAGCATCAAACACAAATATATTTTTATTAATTCCTATTTGTGGGGCTGCTAAACCTACGCCTGGTGCGTCATACATTATCTGAATCATTTTTTTTGTTAGCGAAATAATGTAGTCATCAATATTTTCAACATTTACAGATTTTGTTGTTAATGAT
>CACOLU010000003.1 GCA_902628045.1 uncultured Candidatus Actinomarina sp.
GTGATGAAATAAAAATAGAGATAGACACTATTGGTACTTTGATAAACCCAGTCAAATAATATGAAATTAAGAATTGCTCCATCTCCAACTGGCAGTCTTCATATTGGAAATGCAAGAACTGCTTTATTTAACTGGCTATACGCTAGAGCGAACGGAGGAACTTTTGTTGTAAGGATTGATGACACAGATATGGAGCGAAGCACTAATGAATTTCAGCAAGATATTTTAGAAAGTCTCAGATGGTTAGGCCTTGATTGGGATGAAGGTGTTGAAGTTGGCGGAGAGCATGGAGACTATAAACAATCTTCGAGATTCGATAGATACAGAGAAACAGCAAATTCACTTTTAAAAAATGGTCTTGCATACGAAGATGACGGAGCGATAAGATTTAAAGTGCCCACTGAAAGAACAATAAAATTTAAAGATTTTGTTCGTGGAGACATGTCATTTGAAACTTCTGATGTTGAAGATTTTGTCATACTAAGATCTGATAATACACCCACATATCATCTTGCCTCTACAGTAGATGATATAGACTATGGCATAACAATAATTGCAAGGGGAGAAGATATACTCTCATCAACTCCAAAACATATTTTAATTATGGAGGCTCTAGATGCTTCAATACCAAACTTTTGCCATTTACCCTTATTATTTGGTCCAGATGGGAAAAAATTAAGCAAAAGACACGGAGATACATCAGTTGAGGCATTCCGTAAAAAAGGTATTTTAAACGAAGCAATGTTTAATTACCTATGTCTACTTGGTTGGTCACCAGGTGATGATATTGAATTATTTGATAGTGATTTTGCAATTAGCAAGTTTGATTTGAATCAAGTTCTTCCAAATGCAGCAACTTTTGATGAGAAAAAACTCCTTTGGTTAAATGGACAATATATAAGGTCAACTGCGCCAAATAGGTTTGAAAACGATTCATTGCACAGCATTGAGGCTCATCTTGGTAGAGAATTATTTCATGAAGAAAAGGATAGATTATTGAAAATTTTTCCTTCTGTACAGGAAAGAATCGAGACAATGAACGATCTTTTTGGCCAAGTCCAATTTTTAATTGATGAACCATTTATTTTAAACAAAGAAGACTGGGAGTCTGTTAATTCGGAGGATGCGCAAAAATATCTAGACGCGATCAGGAATAGGTTTATTTTATTAGATGACTTTAATTTGAATATTATTGAGGATGCGATGAGGGCGACTTTAGAAGAACTAGATATAAAAACTAAAGTAGGTTTTCAGTCTACAAGAGTAGCTGTAACTGGCACAAAGATTAGTCCACCATTGTTTGAGTCAATATTTGCACTCGGTAAAGAGACAACTATTGCTAGATTGGCAGAAAGTATCGAAAAATTATAACAACTAATAACTAAAATACTTTATTCTTAATATTTATACGGCCCCGTCGTCCAGAGGCCTAGGACGCTGGGTTTTCAACCCAGAAACGCCGGTTCGAATCCGGTCGGGGCTGCTAAATTTTTAGCTTTTTAAACCATCTTGGTTGATTAAGTAAAAATTTTTGATAATCACTCTCGTCATCTATTTCAAAAGTAAACTCAGCACTATATATTTGTTTATATTCATATTTATTTTCTCGAAGATATTTTGTGTGTTTATCAAAACTTTTAATTCCAAATCTAAATCCATCAAAATCGACACTTCCAGCTATAAATGGAGTACCACTATCTTTACTTTTTGCTATTAATATCTCACTTCCTTCAATTTCTTGACTGATGGTTTTAGCAAAATATTTTGTTATATATGGCAAATCTGAATGGCATATCATCCAAAATTGGTAGTTTTTAAATTTTTTAGAAAATTCTATAACTTCTTTATTCAAGTCAAATAATTTCGTACTGAAAAAATTTAAACCTAGTTGGTTTGCTAAATCTTTTATTTTCAAATCATTTGAAATAAAGAATATATCGGTGTCTTTTTCCTTAAAACAAGTAGCTAAATTTTTTATAAGTCCTAGCTGTAAGGCAATCCTTTGGTTTAAATTTATTGTTGAAGCCAGTCTTGACATTGGTTCTTCAAGGTTTTTAATTGGTATACCTATAATTTTTTTTCTATTCATATTCTTAAATTTGTTATACCATGCTATTAAAGTATTTAATCAATATGGATAGAAAAACAAAAATAATTGCAACAGTTGGTCCGAGCCTATCAAGCGAATCAAAAATTAATAAAATAATAGATGCAGGAGCAAATGTGTTAAGAATAAACTTTTCTCACGGCACACTTGAAGATCATGAAAATGTAATTTCCTGGGCCAGAAAATCCAATAAGCAAGTTGCCATAATGCAAGATATTCAAGGACCAAAAATTCGAACTGGCATTTCATTAGAAAATACTTTTCTAGAAAAAAGTAAAAAAGTTTCTTTAACAAATATTGAAACTGAATCAAACAGTGAAATTGTATTTATTAACTATGAAAATTTATTGAGAGATGTAAATGTTGAAGACAGGGTGTTCATTGATGATGGACAAATTGTACTTAAAGTGGTTGAAAAAGAAAATGATAAATTAGAAGCATTAATCCTAATTGGTGGTGAGCTTAGAAATAATCAGGGTGTTGCATTTCCAGACTCTAACCTTTCAGTCTCAGCTATAACCAGCAAAGATAAAGAGGATTTAAAGTTTGGAATAGAACAGGATATTGATTTTGTTGCAGTTTCATTTGTAAGAAATGCAAGTGATATTAATGTTGTTAAAGAAATTATTCCAAAAGATATAAAAGTTATAGCAAAAATAGAATTAAAAACTGCTCTAGACAATATTGATGAAATCTTAGACGTTGCAGATGGGGTTATGGTAGCAAGGGGAGACCTTGGAGTTCAGCTTCCACTTGAGCAAGTTCCTTTTGTGCAGAAGCAAATTTTAGATGCTGCTAACAAAAAAGGAAAAATATCAATAACTGCTACCGAAATGCTTCAGTCGATGAAAACCTCTTACAGGCCTACAAGAGCTGAGGTTACAGATATTACCAACGCAATACTTGAAGGTTCCGATGCAGTGATGCTGTCCGCAGAGACTTCAATCGGCGATAATCCAAATAGAGTAGTTGAAGTAATGTCAATAATTTGTAAAGAAACAGATTCTAGAAATGATACCTCTTCATTGCTTTCCAAAGAAGATTCAAAAGAGGATTCAATAACTACAACTTTAGCTCGGGCTGCGGTTCAGGTTGCAAATGAAATAGAAGCTATTTCAATAATTGCTTTCACTGAGACAGGTAGAACACCTTTGTTAATTTCTAACTTTAGACCAAGAGCAGAAATTATTGCTTTTTCAACCAAGGAGAAAACATTGAATCAGATGAATTTACTTTGGGGTGTATATCAATATCCAATGGAGCGAAAAGAGACTTTTTCAGAAATGTTAAAATCTGCAAATGATTTTCTGGTTGGTGAAAAAAAATATAATAAAGGTGATAAAGTAGTCGTTGTTGCTGGAACACCTCCTAATATTGAGGCTGCAACAAATTTGATAAGAGTTCATGAAATTGGAGTTCTTTAGTGGGACAAGTTATTGAAGTTAAAAGTACAAAGTTAAACAAGACTATTATTTTTGATTTAAATAGATCTGTTTCAGGTCAAGAAGGAATGACATTTCACAATATCTCAGAAGCTTCATTAATACCCGATGTAAGTGGCCAGTTAGCTTTAAAGCTGTTTCAAGAGACAAGGGATATAGATACAATTTTTATTCAATCTAATATCGTAACTGTGAACTTTAAAAGAAATTTAGGTTCTGATATATCTGACGTTGAAGAAACTCTTAAAAACTTCTTTGTTTTTTACGGTGAAGAAGAATGAAAATAGGTGTTACTGGTGCATCAGGTTTTATTGGTAGGAAACTTTGTAAAGCCTTAAGTGAATCTGATTTTGAAGTTTATAAATTTGTAAGAAGAGATCCTAAAAATGATAATGAAATTTTTTGGAAACCTTCTAAAAAAGAAATTGACCAAGAAAAATTTGAATCACTTGATGCAATAATACATTTAGCTGGAGAAAGTATTGCGCCAAAAGATATTTTTGGATTTCTTCCTTTTGCTGGAGGAAGGTGGAGTAAGGAACGAAAATCCAGAATATACTGGTCAAGAAAATGGGCCTCTGAAACATTTATTCATGCATATCAATCATCTAAAAATCATCCAAGTGTATTCATAACTGCATCTGGAAATGATGTATATGGAGACCATGGTGATGAGGTAGTTACAGAAGAGACTCCATATAAGCGTGGGCAATATTTACAACTTGTTGTTGAAGAAGCTTGGGAAGGACCTTTGGATGAGATTAAAAAGCTTGGTGTAAGAGTTGTAATGTGTCGAGCGGGCATTGTTTTAGGAAGAGGGAATGTTGCAACTCAAATTTTTACATTAGTTTCCAAGTTAAATTTATCTGGTCCTATTGGAAAAGGAGAACAATATTTTTCTTGGATATCAGTCAATGATCTTGTCTCTGCATATATTTTTTGTTTAAATAACTCAGATATTAGTGGTCCAGTTAATTGCACTGCCCCAGAACCGCTTCAACAAAAAGAATTTGCAAGGATTATTGCTAAAACAATGAATAAAAAATACTTTGCTCCTCCATTACCTCCAATAATTATGCGAATAGCTGTTGGTTGGGAACTAGGTGAGCAATTAGGATTAAATAGTATAAGAGCAATACCTAAAAAATTACTTGAAAAAGGATTTGTTTTTAAAAATACAACTCTAGATACTATGAAAGAGGACTTTATTAATGAGTAGTTACGAAGAAAGAATGGCTGAAAAGTATAATTTTCTTAAGAAGGAAAATACAAATCAGGAATCAGAAAAAAGTATATCTGAGGAAAAGCCAATAGATAATCGGCAACAAAATGTTGATATTCCAGAGGAGGGCAGCCTCCTTGTTCCCCTCGATGCTTGGAACACAGTCTTAAATCAATTAGGTAACTTACATGAAGCAAGCCAACAAATGGCTGAAGCACGTGAAAGAGCGGCAAAAGCGGAAGCAGAAGCTGATTTTCTCAGAGAAAAACTTAAAAACACTAGACAGCAGTTAGACGAAGTAAAAAAGAAAAAGAGGTTTTTCTTTTTTTAAATCTCAGCTTTATCTGACACTCCACTAATAATGTAATAAGAAATCGCAAGGAGAATTATTAAAGAACCCATTGCAACATTTCTACCTAATCCCAAACTATTAACAATAAGCCCCCATAGTATCGGACCAATAATTGTCGCAAACCTTCCCACTGTTGAATATAAACCATAGAACTCTCCTAGATGCTTTTCAGGAGAAAGTCGAGTCATAAAAACTCTATCAACAGCAAAGATTCCTCCGATATTAAATCCTCCAAGAACACCAGTGACATATATTAACCAAAGTTGATTAAATTCAGTTGCAATTATTGCTAGCGATAAAGAAAGAATCCAACAAAAAATACTAATTAAGATAAGCCTTCTTGGACCAAATTTATCTGCAGCTTTTCCAAAGATATAACCACCAATTATTGAAACAACTATAGCCAGGGCTAGAATACTTTGGCTATCAGCCGGAGTAAGTCCTACTTCCTCAACTAAGTAAACTGCTAATAAGCCACTAATTAGCGTATTTATTGCATCCGCATAAAAAAATCTTCCAACTAAAAATCTTGTGAGGCCTTTATATTTTCTAGAGTGTTTCCAAGAGTTAATGACAACATTTAAAGAGTTCAAGATACTAATTTTTATTTTTTCTTTGGAAGTAAATTTTTCTTCAATAAATATAAAGGCTGGAAGTGAAAATATTAAGAACAAAAAAGCTACTGATTTAAATATTTCTTCGTAGCTGTACCCCATATTTTGCAACAAAGTAGCCACTCCAAACCCGATTAAAGAACCCGTATATCCAAAAGCAACTCCTAAACCAGAAATTTTCCCCCTATTTTCCTCATTACTAACAGAAACAAGCAATGCGTCATAGACTACTGAGCCTAAATTAAATCCAATTAATGAAAAAACGAATAATACAACTGATATTTCTACTGAGAATGTACCAAGTAAAAATGTAGAAACAATACAGATAAGGGTCATAAAAAGTAATATTTTCTTTTTACCCTGTGAACTATCTGATTTTCTACCAATCCATGGTCCTAAAATAGCAACTATTATCATTGCTGTTGAAGTCGCTAAGCCTAGTTGTTGGTCTGTCCAACCCTTTTCACTTACTAACCATACTGAAAAATATAAACCAGGAATAATGAATGCATAAACTGTATTTGCCAAATCAAAAAGAAGCCAAGAATACAGACTTTTTTTTGTAATATTATTCATTCAAATTATCAATAGCTTCACTTAAACGACTCAATCCATTATCAAGATCTTCGTCGCTTAAAGCATATGATAATCTCATAAATCCTGGAGTTCCAAAAACTTCACCAGGTACAAATGCTATGTAATATTTTTCTAAGAGCCATTCACAGAATTCTTCAGAAGTATTTAGCCCATTTTCTCCAGAACAGTAATGACTAACATCAACAAATAAGTAGAAAGCACCTGTACTTTCTACAACACTAAGATTTGGAATACTTTTAATTTTTTCAGTTGCAAAAAGCCTTCTTCTATTAAATGCTGTTTTCATTTCGTTTGTAGCTTCAAGCCCATTAAGTAGTGCTGATTCCGCAGCTAATTGTGATACATTAGATACATTTGAAGTTGCTTGTGATTGAATTTTTTTTCCAAGTCCTATTACGTCTTTATTTCCAATTAACCAACCTACTCTCCACCCTGTCATTGAGTAGGATTTTGATACTCCGTTGACAATAATTGTATTTTTTAATTCAGGATCATATATGGCTGGTGATGGAGATGTCTCTCCCTCATAAACTAGGTGCTCGTAAAGCTCATCAGATAAAATCCATAAATCATTTTTGAATATCCAATCATATATTTCTTCAGATTCCTCTTTGGTATAAACTACTCCTGTTGGGTTTGACGGGGAACACCAAACCAACATTTTTGTATTTTTATTTTTACTTTTTTCTAATTGATCAACCGTAACTTTGAAATTGTTACTTTTTTCAGTTTCAATGAAAACAGGAGTACCACCTGCAATTTTCACTGCTTCTGGATAAGTTGTCCAATAAGGAGCAGGAATGATAACTTCGTCTCCGGTGTCTAATGTTGATAAAAATGCTGTAAGTATTGATTGCTTTCCACCATTCGAAACTATTATATTATCCGCGTTTATTTCAAAACCAGAGTATTCTTTAGTAGTTTTTGCTATCACTTCTCTTAATGATTCAAGCCCAGCTGCAGGAGAGTACTTGTGATTTTTTGGATCAGCCGCTGCTTTAATAGCTGCATCTACTACATAATCTGGTGACGGGAAGTCTGGTTCACCAGCACCAAATCCAATTACAGGTTTACCTTGTGACTTCAGTTCTCTAGATTTGTTAGAAATAGCCATTGTTCCAGAAGGCTTAATTTTTTGATCTAATTTTGAAATATCCATAATTATCTAATTGCTATTTTAATAAAGTTATCTAGTAAGTATGTTTCATAATTATTAAACTATTAAAAATGGAACAAATATTATTTGGCGCTCCTGTTGCTGAGCAACTTGATGAAATCAGTAAAAATGTGTTTCAGGAACATATTAAGGACAATAACAAGCCGCACTTGACGGCAATAACAGTTGGAGATAACCCAGCTTCTTTGCTGTACGTTTCACGCAAACAAGAAAAAGCAGTTGATCTTGGAGTTGAATTCAATTGGTTAAAGCTTGACACTAATACTTCTCAGGAAATGTTAGAAGAAGTTATTTCTAGGGAATCAAAAATAACTGATGGGTTGATAATTCAACTTCCACTACCAAATCACCTAAATCCAGAGGAAGCTATCAACTGCATTCCCTATGAAGTTGATGTAGATGGATTAACTTCTAATAATCTGGGTGGCTTATTTTCTGATTCATATAAATTAATTCCAGCAACCTCTCTTGCAGTATTGGAATTATTAAATTTTTACAATATAAAAACTGAAGATAAAAATATTGTTATTGCTGGAAGGTCAAGACTAGTATCAGCGCCCTTAGCAAAAATTTTATCCTCAAAAAGCTACAATGCAAATGTTTCAGTAATTCATAGTAAGACAACTAATCAAAAACTATTTACAAAAGAAGCAGATATTTTTATCTCAGCAATAGGTTCTGCAAAAATGTATGATTATACCTTCTTTAAAAATGGAGCAACGATTATTGATATTGGGATATCTTCAGTTGATGGTAAAACATATGGAGATATAGATACTGCTCAAATCGGAAATGTGATTAGTTCAAGAGCACCATTCCCAGGTGGGGTTGGACCAATTACAGTGTCTGCTTTATTTTTTAATCTTTCAAGATTAATTCAATTTAACTAGCAGCCCACTCTTCTTCGCTAATCCTCTTTTCCATATCAACAGTTCTTAACAGGAGAGCACCAATCAAGAAAAAGGATGTTATAACTGGAAGAGAAAGCCTCGGATTTCCAGTAGAAGCACTAACGTAAGCATAGATTAGTGGCCCCCATATTGCTGAAAATCTAGATAGTACTGAGAAGAAACCCATAAACTCTCCCTCTGCACCTTTTGGCAACATAGCTGCATAAACACTTCTACTAACTGACTGAAGACCGCCCATACCCATTGCTGTAATTATTCCCATTACAACAACTGGAATTAATTGTTTTTCTGGTACAAAATATGCTGCATTACCAACAAGGAAAAGCAAGAACATTGTGTAATAAAGTACATTTTTTTGACCTATCTTAGTTGCTAAATTGCCAGCAAGTTTTGCTCCAAAATAAGCAACAAATTGAACTACCAAGAATACGATTAAAACTTGAGTCTGGTCAAGAAGCAAAACTTCAGTAAAAAATGCAGCAGACATATTTATTAATGTTTGCAATCCATCCCAAAAGAATATGTATGCTACTAAGAAATAAAGTAAAAATGGAAATTTTCTAATCTTTTTCAAAGTTCTAAAATTTCTACTGTAAGCATTTGCTATAGAAGTTTTTTGGTTTTCTGATTTTGTTTCAACAATATTCATACGAGAAAAACTAAATATAGAAAATATTAACCACCACAGTCCAGCTAATGAGATTGCAATTCTAGATGCCAAAGCAGCATCAATTCCCAATAGATCTGGTCCCAGTAAAATTATGACAAATGATAATACTAGCTGCGTACCACCACCCAAATAACCTAATGCATAACCTCTTGCAGATACAGCATCAATTGTGTCATCAGTAGTAATATCTTTTAGAACACTATCGTAAAAAACATTTGATCCTGTTGCACCAAACTGCGCTAAGAAGTAAATAAATAATGTAAAAACAACATCACCTGAGGTTGCAAAATAAAATGAAGACGCAAACACTGCTCCGCCATAGGCAAAAATTTTAAAAAACTTCATTCTATTGCCAGACATATCTGCGATAGCACCAATTGTTGGCATTATGAGAAAAAAGATAAATAGTGCAGATCCAATTGCAAAACCCCAAACCTCTGCGCCTGTATACACGTTACCTCTAAATACAAAACCCTCTTCAGGAACAACAACACTAACAAAGTAAACCGGTAAAACTGCACCAAGAGTTGTTGTTTCATAAGCTGATTTAGCCCAGTCATACATCGACCAGCCAAAAATAGTTCGTTTGTTATTTTTTTCGTTCATATCCCCCCATATATAAAACTTTAATCAAAAATATTGAATGATGAGGTTTAGAAACGTAAATTTAATAAATATACACACTATATTGAATATGTCTTTAAATTATTAGATGTACTTGTTTGTATGTATATTAAAAAATAAGCATTTCCAAAAAAGGATAAGATTAAATGGGGTTTAAGTGCGGGATAGTTGGCTTACCTAATGTGGGGAAGTCTACATTATTTAATGCAATGACACAGGCTGGAATTGAGTCTGCAAATTACCCTTTTTGTACAATTGAACCAAATATTGGTGTTGTTCCAGTTAATGATTCTCGTTTAGGCCAATTATCAAAAATCGTAAACCCAAAAGAGATTATTCCTACTTCAATGGAGTTTGTTGATATAGCAGGGCTTGTTGAGGGAGCTTCTAAAGGAGAAGGGTTAGGTAATCAGTTTTTAAGCAATATAAGAGAAACCGATGCAATTGTGCACGTTGTTCGTGCCTTTGAAAATAAAGATATTGTACATGTTTCAGGAAAAGTTTCACCTAAAAATGATATTGAGATTGTAAATACAGAGTTAGTTCTTGCGGATTTAAGTTCGGTTGAAAATCTTTATCAAAAAGCTATTAAAGGTGCAAAAGCAGGTCAAAAAGAGGGTATACCATTTAAAAATTTGATTGAAAAAATTCTACCAATTCTTGAGGAGGGTAGAACACTGAGAACAGTGCCTTTTAATGAAGAAGAATTAAAGTTACTAAAAGGTTTTCAACTTCTAACGATTAAACCTGTTTTGTATGTTGCAAATGTTAATGAAGATGGGTTTGAGAGCAATCCATATTTAAATCAAATTTATGATATTGCAACTGAAGAAGGTTCTGAGGTAGTTCCTATTTGTGCTGAATTAGAAGCTGAAATTTCTAGCTTAACAAATGATGAAAAAAATGAATTTCTTAAAGACCTAGGACTTGAAGAATCTGGTCTTGATAGATTGTGCAGAGCAGGATATAAACTGCTTGGATTGCAAACTTTCTTCACTGCTGGAGAAAAAGAGGTACGTGCTTGGACAATTAATGTTGGGGATACTGCACCAAAAGCAGCAGGAAAAATACATACTGATTTTGAAAGAGGATTTATTAGAGCAGAAACAATTACTTTTGAAGATTATATTCAAAATAATGGTGAAAAAAGGTCAAAAGAAGCAGGAAAGCTAAGATCTGAAGGTAAAGAATATATTGTTCAAGATGGTGATGTTATCCACTTCTTATTTAGTGTTTAGACTTTAATAACTCTAAATTTATAGTTATTTATTTAAATAAAGTTTACAAAGAACTTCTTTAACTAAAATGAAAACATAGGATAATAAAACTCGTGAAAGTAATAATTGTAGGTGCACACGGAGAGGCAAAAGAGCTAATTAACCGAATTAGTTCTGGTTGGTCTATTTCTATTATTGATTTAGATCAGGATAAATTAAGAAATTTCAGTACAAATAGGCAAATAGAAAAAATACAAGGTGATGCAACTTCATCCTTAGTTTTAAAAAAAGCGGGTTTAGATAGCACCACTGCTGTAATAACACTTACTTTAAATGATGAGGTAAATCTAGAAGTATTAAAAATTGCAAGGGAAAATGATATTTTTAGATTATCTTCAGTAGTAAATGAATCTTCAAATACCGAGAATTACAAAAATCTTGGAGCAGAAGTGGTTGAACCCGATATTCTTCTTGCAAGAAGATTTGAACACATTTTAGAACCAAGAAGGGTTGTTTCTCAAGCTTTTGCCGGAGGCAGAGCTGAGGCAATAGAGATTGAGATATCATCCGACAGCCCTGTAAGAGGCAAGAAATTGAGAGAAATTGGATCTGATTATTACATTGTTGGAGCTTTATTAAGGCAAGGTAAAGTGATTATTCCTCATGGCGATACTGCAATCGAGACAGGAGATCTTGTCACTATCGTTTTACAGTCAGGTGCATTCTCCAATGTGATTAATTTATTTTCAGGTTCGGAATCACGATATCCTTTGGAATATGGAAAAAATATTCTTGTAATTCTAGAAAATAAAGATAATCTAAAAAATTTATCTGAATCAGAATTTTATACCAGAAACACTAAAGCAGACTCTTTAATAGTGTTAACAAAAGAAGATTTATTCGATAACAATCTTGAGTCAACAGATGAAACTTTTAAAGCTATTTTGAAAGATCAAGAGTTTGAAATGAATTTAAAAAGTAAAATCTCCAATAAAGATATCGAAAACATAGTTACTGAAGGTTCTATTGGAACTATTTTTCATCCAGCTGAGGAAGGTATATCTAAAGCAAAAATTAAATCGTTGATCAATATATCTAATAAAACTAAAACTCCTGTTCTTTTTTCAAAGTCAACATATCCCTACAAATCGATTGGGATATTGGTCAATAATAATTTTGGGGAAAGTACTTCAAATTCGATAGCTTTTGATTTAGCTTCTTCATTATCTGCCTCTTTGGTTGCAGTAAATATAACACAACCAAAATTTTTACAATCTGAAGATACAGCACATATTTCTGATTCATTGGAAAAAATGCAGGACTTAGCTTTGTCTTATGAAGTTCAACTAGACTTTGAAAATCATGAGGGGAATGAAGCTAAAATCTTTTCTGAACTTTCTTCTAAGTTTGATCTTTCAATAATTGGAAATAGTAAAAACCAATCATGGCAAAGTAGAAAAACAACAGAATTTATTTCTAATAATTCAAAATCTTCTGTTTTATACATACCAAGTTAATTTATGGAAGAATTTGAAGCAGTATCGCTCGTAATTATATCCTTAGGTGCATTTATATTGCCACTTGTAGGTCAAAGAATTAAGATACCCGGAATTGTACTTGAGATAGCTTATGGGATTACAGTAGGACCAGTTTTAGGATGGGTTGATTCGTCAGAATTCATTTCTGGGTTAGCGATACTTGGCTTTTTACTATTGATGTTCTTGTCAGGGTTTGAAATTGAATTAGACACTTTCCGCGAAAAAGGTTTAAAAACTCTATCACTCCCAATGTCAATCTATCTCTTAACTGTGATAACTTCTTTTTATTTGATTTCTACATTGGGATATCCAATTTTCCTGGCTTTAGTTTTGTGCACAACAAGTGTTGATATAGTAATAACTATCCTACGAAGTGATGGAACGATTAAAACAAAATACGGACAGACTTTATTTATGGTTGCTTTACTTGCAGATATATTGACATTATTGGCAGCTACTGTTTATGCATCTTTTATAAATGCTGGAGGATTGTCTATTTCAAACCTTAATGTTGTACTTTATTTCGTAGTAGTAATAATGTTATTAAGAATTATTAGACGAGTTGCTTGGTGGAATCCACAATTATTTTCAAGAATGTTTGATGGAAATGATCCTGATGAGCTGGGAATAAGAAGTTCCATAGCACTTATGTTGGTACTTGTTGGAGTTTCAGTATTTTTTGATATAGAGCCAATACTTGGTGCATTCTTGGCGGGTACAATTTTTGCTTTTACATTTTCAAATAGGGGAACTTTAGAAAGTAGCTTAAAAGGATTTTCTTATGGGTTTTTAATACCAATCTTTTTTATAAACATTGGATTAAATTATGATATTAGTGTTTTTTCTGAGACACAGTTTTTTGTTGACGTGGGGTATCTATTCTTGATTGCGGTTGGAGTAAAATTTATCCCATCACTACTTCTAGTTTTCTCAAAGATTAAATTCAGAGATATGCTTGCGGGTGGTTTTTTACTTTCTGCAAGATTTAGTCTTATTATTGCAATGGCAGAAATAGGAGTTCATCTAGATTTGATTACAAAAGAGTTAGAGCAACAAATAATTCTATTAGCAGTAATTACAGCAACCTTTTCGCCAATTTTATTTAGATTAGTAAGAACTCAAACAAAATAGTATATGAAAATTAAACCTGATTTATATTTAAAAGGTGTCTTTATGGGTATTGCTGAAATCATCCCTGGAGTTTCTGGTGGAACGATAGCTTTTATAACAGGTATTTACGAAGAATTGATAGATTCAATAAAATCATTCAATTCACGTTCATTGAAATTACTTTTAACATTAAAATTTTCATCATTTTGGAAAGAAATAAACGGATCTTTTTTAATAACTTTAATTTTAGGAATGTTGACGTCAATTTTGATTCTTTCAAGATTTATTGTGTATTTAATCGATGATCATCCTTTTAAAATTTGGGGATTCTTTTTTGGCTTAATAATTGCTTCTAGCATATTAATTTTTTATCAAATTCAAAAATTAGGTATTACAGTATTTCTCTCATTTGTAATAGGACTATCTATTTCATCTTATATCGTCCTTCAAGCTCCTTCGTCTACTCCAAACACAAATTTCTTTATATTTATATCTGGCGCAATTGCAATTTCTGCGATGATTCTTCCGGGAATAAGTGGTTCATTTATTCTTGTATTTTTATCAAAATATGAATTTATATTAAAAGCCTTAAATAGTTTTGATACTGCAGTTATATCTATATTTTTATTAGGTTGCATAGTTGGTCTAGTTACATTTAGTAGAGTTTTCTCCTACCTTTTTAAAAAATACAATGATGTTGTAATTAGTGTTCTTATTGGTTTTCTTTTTGGCTCATTGTTTAAAATTTGGCCTTTTTATGAAGTTTTAGAGTATAACTCAGCTAATGAACCTATATATACATCTCCAATTTTACCAACAGCTAACCAAAGTAATGATTTGGTATTCTTTTTTACATTTGGAGTAATTGGATTCGTTAGTATGTGGTTATTAGAAAAGAAATTTATAGGTTTAAATAAAGAAATTTAGACTATTAAAATGATCTTATGAGATTAGGATTACCAGAACTTTTAATAATTTTAACAATATTGCTTCTACTTTTTGGAGCAAAAAGGCTTCCAGGCTTAGCTAAATCATTAGGAAAATCTACTAAAGAATTCAAATCTGCACTTGAAGAAGAATAAAAATGAAAAAAGTTTCCTTATTGTTTCTTTTTTTATTTATTGCATGTGGAGCTCAAGAGACCACTGAACTTACCACTGGTAAAGAAATTTATACAGCAAGATGTGCAGCATGCCATCAAGCTGATTTTTCAGGTAGAGCTGGTCCTAGTCTAAAAACGGCAAGAGTTTTAGGTATGCCTGATTCATATTGGCTTCAAACTATTTTGAATGGTAAAGGATCTATGCCAGCAGTAAGGATTACAGAAGAACAAGCACAGCTTGTTATAGATTATGTTAGGGACAGTAATTAGGCTCTATCTGTAGATTTGTTAAGCTTTTCTAAATCTTTTGTTATATTTTTAAGGACATTTAAGTCTTCTAATCTCCAAACCCAATTATTTTCTGTTGTTCCTGGAATGTTAAATCTAGCTTCTTTTCCAAGTTCTAATAAGTCTTGGATAGTTGTAACTGCTAATTGACAAGGTGATTCCCAGACAAGAGATATAAAGTTCCAAACATCAGATTCGTATAAAAGAGAACTACTTGCTTTGTATTGATTAAAAAATTGAATTTGAATATCATCAACTTCTTTAAGCCATTGTTTAATTGTTGGACTGTCATGAGTACCTGTATAGGCAGCAATATTAAAATCCCACTCTTTTGGATGGATTTCATTGTGTTTACTGTCGTTAGGTATTCTTTGTTGAAGTACTTTCATTCCTGGGATATTAAAGTTACTTAATACGTCAGCAGTTTCTTGTAAGACAACACCAAGATCTTCAGCGAGTAATTTATTAAAGTCAATTGATTTAGAAACAACATCAAAAAATGTTTTCCACGGACCTGATCTCCAATGACCATTTAGGGCAGGTTCATTTTTAGGAATAGCCCAAAATTGAAAAAAACCAACAAAATGATCAATTCTTAAGTAATCATAATTTTTCAAATTATAATCTAATTTTTCAATCCAATATTTATATCCTTCTTCTTTATGATTATCCCATTTATAAAGTGCAGTATTCCATACTTGCCCCTCTACAGTAAAGTCATCTGGAACAGCACCTGATACAAAACTCATTTCATTATTATCACCTAAATCAAAAAGGTGTTGATTTAGCCATACATCTGCTGAATTATGATTGACATAAATAGGTATATCACCAAGGATTTTTACATTATTACTGTTGGCATATGACTTAATATTTTGCCATTGATTATCGAACTCGTATTGTAAATATATATTTTTTGTAAATGTGTTTAAATATTTACTAAATACTTCATCAAAAAGTGATTCTGAATAGTTTTGGTATTTTTTAGACCAAGTGTTCCATGATCCTTCATAAACTTCACTTAAAGTTAAAAATGTAATGTGTTGTTTCTTTAAATCATTTTCAATATAGTCTCTATATTCTTGGTCGTTGATATTGACTCTTTCGGAAAGTTTCTTGTACAAATTATTTTTATTACTGTAAACCAATTTATAGTCAACTTTGTCAGAGTTATTTATTTTTATTTCACTTAATTCATCACCAGTAAAAACATTATTTTTTAATTTATTTAATGAAACAATATACGGATTTCCAAGAATAGAGGATTTGCTTGAATAAGGAGAGTACTCAATATTGTCAGTAATGCCTAATGGCAGTACTTGCCAAACTTGGGTTTTTGATTCGCAAAGTAAGTCAATAAACCTGTAGCTTTCTTTACCGAAATCTCCAATCCCATAATCACTAGGTAATGAAGTTGGATGTAGAATCAACCCGCTAGATTTATTTATATTCATATGTCTCAAATATAGAGTACAAAATAAAAAAATAATAGTAAATTAAATTTATGGTAGAAGAGCATACTCCAGAATTTGTAGACGCAGGTGAAAAGCAAAAAATTAATTTTTTTGAAGGAGATGTTCACCTTGGTCATTATGATTTTCGATTTGACTTCAATGACAAAAAACATTTTTCAATATCAAGAGATGGCACAGGAAGAATTAGAGTTCATTCTCAAAAAAATATTTCAAAACTTTGGATACTTTTAGAGGATGAAGATTTTAGACCGATCGAGTTAAGGAAGTATGCTGAAACAGATAGATTTATTTTTTGGGGGACACAAATACAATTCAAATCATCAGTTGCTAAATTTAGCTTTGCTGCAACTACTAATGATCAGTTAAATATATATTTAGGAACTAGCGGCATTGCTAATTTTATATCTCCCTCAGAAAAATGGGTTTATGATATCAAAACGTTCCATAGACACACAATTCCAGATTGGGTATATGGAGGAGTTATGTATCAAGTATTTCCTGAAAGATTTGCTAACGGAGATAGTTCTATTAATCCAAAAAATTTAGTTGAGTGGGGTTCAACTCCTACAAGATTAGATTTTCAGGGAGGAGATTTATATGGAGTAATTCAAAATTTGGATCATATTGAATCTTTAGGTGTAAATATTGTTTACCTAAATCCAATATTTCTTTCTACTAGTACACACAAGTATGATTCGTGGGATCATTTTAAAGTTGAACCATCATTGGGTGGCGACAACGCTTTAAAAGAACTAATTAAAGAGTGCCACAAAAGGGAAATGAAAATAATATTGGATTGTTCTCTTAATCATGTTCATCCAAGACACTTTGGATTTCAAGATCTTGTAAAAAATGGTGAAAAATCAAAATACAAAGATTGGTTTACAGTATTTGATTATCCAGTCAGATATATCCACAGACCACACCTGTATTCAAACACCTATAAAGTTGGTTGGGATGGTAATGAGGAGGAATACAAAAGGTATTTAGAAAAAACTTTTGAGGAGACAATGGTTCCAGTAGAAATCAAGGATGATGATGGGCCAATTGTTGAGCCATCATTCAAAGCTTGGTGGGGAGTACCAGATATGCCTAAGGTAAATTTCGAAAACAAAGATGCAAGACAATGGGCACTTGACGTTACTAAGTATTGGATTGAAAACTTTGACATAGACGGATGGAGAATGGATGTAGCGAAAGAATTAGACTTTTCTTTCTGGAAAGACTTTAGAGATATTGCATATGGTGCAAAAGAGGATGTCTTACTTATATCTGAGATTTTTGGTGATACTTCACAATGGCTTCAGGGAGATAGGTTTGATGGAACGATGAATTACTCTTTTAGAGAAACCATGACAGATTATTTTGCAACTAAAAGAATAAACAATAAAGAATTTGCCGATTCTTTAGCAAATTTGTATTCAATGTATTCATTTGAAGCCCTTTCTTCTTGCCAAAACTTACTTAGCTCTCATGATGTTAAAAGATTCTTAAATCGATCTGGTAACAATGAAGATGGCATTTTAGGTGCAATATTTTTACAAACAACATTCCCAGGTATTGCTGGAATTTATTATGGTGATGAGATTGGATTGGGTGGTGCAGATGACCCATTTAATAGAGAACCATTTCCATGGCATGATCAACCATCATGGAATATGACAATTCTTGAATTCACGAAAACTATGATGAATATAAAAAATTCTAATACGATATTTAAATATGGAAGATTTGAATTGTTAAATGATACTGAAGATGTAGTTATTTTTAGAAGGATTTTACAGGATGAGTCTTTACTTTGTATCGTAAACCGCGATAGGCTAACAAAAGATCTTATTATAAATACAAATGCCCACAGCATTGATGTTATATATGGTGATTTCGAAGCAATTTTAGAAGATGGCTATATTAAAATTACAAAAAACCATGGCGATATTGGTTTAATTATTCACGAAAAATAATATTTGTGCATTTGTGCAATGTTTTTGTATTTTAATTAGAAATAATTCTATTTATACGTTAGATTGATCATTGTCATTCTTTAAGAATGAATATACGTATATACGAAAGGGAGTATATGAAAACTAATAAATTACGATTAATCGTATTTTTATTGATGTTTTCTTTAGTGGCCGTGGCATGTGGTGGAGATACTGCAGATGATGCAGCAGAAGCACCAGAAGCTACAGAGGCACCTCAAGAAACATTAGCTGCTCCTGCAACCACAGCGCCACCACCTGAAGTAATAGTGGTATGGGCTGAAGAAAAAGTTGCAAATGCTTTAGATCCATTAGTTGGCGCTTATGAAGCTGCTGCTGGTGTTGATGTAGAGGTAGTTGTTTATGATTTCGGTGCTATAAGAACAGACGTTCAAACTGCTGGTCCAGCAGGTGAAGGTCCAGATGTATTCTTAGGAGCACATGACTGGGTTGGAGAATTAGCAGCAAACGGTGTAGTTTCACCATTAGATTTAGGTTCTGTAGCATCTGACTTATATGAAGTTGGAGTAACAGCTTTTAGTTATGGCGGAGAAGTCTACGGATTTCCTTATGCAACAGAAGCTATTGCCATGTATTACAATGCAGATTTAGTTGATTCAGTCCCAACAACATGGGAAGACGCAAAAGCTGCTTGTGACGCTGCAGGAACTGAACTTTGCGTTGGTGCACCAGGTGGTGGAGGAGGCGGAGATGCATACCACAACCACCCATTTGTCGCATCAGCTGGAGGTTATGTTTTCGCATCTGAAGGCGGATTCGACGCATCAGATGTTGGTTTAGATAATGCTGGAGCTATTGCTTCTGCTGAATTCCTTGATGGACTTGTTAAAAATGGAACAGTTGCATCCACAGACTATGGTGGCTCTATGACTGCATTCCAAGAAGGTCGTTCATTATTCTGGATGACTGGTCCATGGGCTAGAGGAGATGCTAGCGCAGTTAATTATGGTGTTGGATTAATTCCTCAGTTTGACGGAAATGCAGCTACTCCATTTGTAGGTGTTAGAGGTGCAATGGTTTCATCATTTAGTAATAAGCAAGTTTTAGCACAGAGCTTTATTCTTGACTTTTTTGCAACTGTTGAAGTTCAACAAGCAATGTATGAATCTGACCCAAGACTACCTGCTACAAAATCATTATTTGCAGTAGTCGAAGCTGCTGATCCTATCGCAGCTGTTTTTGCAGCTAGCGCTGCAAATGGTATTCCTATGCCAAATATTCCAGAAATGGGAAGTGTATGGGGACCATTCGGAGATGCCTTGTTAATAATTAGGGACCAAAACTATGGTACTAATGAAGAAACAGGTGTAACAGTTAGCAATGCAACTGATGCTATGAAATTAGCAGCAGAACAAATTCGTAATGCAATTGCTGGTGGTTAATTTTTAATTAATCTATATTAAATTGGGGCTCTGTTGAGCCCCAATTTTTTTAATGATATATTTAAGTATGACTCTCTCAAAAATTTCAAGGTATGTATTATTAGCTATATTCAATGCATTAATTGTCTACACAATACCTCTTGCTTTAACATTTGAATCTTGGTTCTTTTTATCATTAACTTTAGTTATTGGAATTTTAGTAAATGTTGTTTATTTTACTGATAGATTTCAACCTATGAAATGGATACTTCCAGGTATGATCTTTATGATATCTTTTGTTGTATTTCCCGCTATTTACAATACCTTTGTTTCTTTTACTAATTGGTCCACTGGACATATTCTTACTAAAGCACAAGCAATAAGTGTTTTAGAAGATCGTGTATTTACACCAGATGATCAAAAAGGACTTGAATTTGAAATGTATATTCTTCAAGATCAAGATTTAAAATTTTATTATGTTGCTAATTTAGATTCTGATAATATCTTATTTGGAAGGGCAGTTTCAGATGATGAGATATTCTCTACATCTTATGCGACCCACGAACCGTCACTTTTTATTAATGGCGAGTTTTCAATACCAGATGGTTTTTATCAACTTTCTGGAAAAGAACAAATAGCTAATTCAACGACTTTGCAAGAACTCTCACTTGTAATTGATCAAAATACTCGAGCACAATTATATAAAATATCAGTTTTTGGAGCTTCAACAGGTCGCCTAACTTCCACTTCACAACTTTATACATATGATGAATTGAACGATGTCTTAATTAATAATGCGACCAATAGTATATGCCCAGTGATAAAAGATAATTTTGAATGTGATGGTAATGAGATTGAACCAGGTTGGAGAGTTTATGTTGGTGGTGAAAATTACAGAAAACTTTTTTCTAGTCAGAGAATTAGAGGCCCATTAAATATTGTGACTAAATGGACATTTCAATTTGCTTTGCTGTCTGTCATTTTTTCTTTTGCAGTTGGACTTCTCTTAAGTGTGATCTTAAACAAGGATGGCTTAAAATTTCAAAGAATCTATCGATCTGTCTTTATACTTCCGTATGCTATACCAGCATTTGTTTCAGCCCTTGTATGGAAAGGGTTGTTAAACCCTGATTACGGAGTTATTAATTCGTGGCTTGGTCCATTGTATGAAATATTAGATGTAGAGCCTGTGAAATGGCTTAAAACTAAAGAAAGTGCAAGATCTGCTGTTCTTCTTGTGAATACATGGCTTGGCTTTCCTTATATGTTTTTAATTACAACTGGAGCATTACAATCCATTCCTAAGGAACTTATTGAAGCTGCAAAGGTTGATGGTGCAACTGGGCTTCAATCATTTTGGAGGATAACTTTTCCGTTGTTGATGGTCTCTATATCTCCATTACTAATTGGTTCATTTGCATTTAATTTCAATAACTTTACTTTGATATTTCTTCTCTCTGGAGGTGGCCCCCCAATTGTTGGTAGTGAGGTTTCTGTAGGATGGACGGATATTTTGATTTCTTTTACTTACAAACTTGCAATTTCTGGAGGTAGGGGAAACTTATTTGGACTTGCATCAAGTGTTACAATAATTATTTTTGCTCTTGTTCTAATAATTTCAGCTATTTCATTTAGATATACAAAACGATTGGAAAGAATTTATGGAAACATTTAAATTTTTTAATTGGGTTAAAGAATATGGTTGGAGACATTTTGTAGCATTAATATTTGTAACATTTGCTATATATCCGATTTTATTTGTTGTAACAAATTCAGTTGCAGATTTTGCTAATTTAACTAATTCAAAATTGATTCCAGAGGGATTTACTTTAAAGCATTTCAAATTGCTTTCTTCAGATCCTTTAGTTCCTTATTTCAAGTGGCTTTACAATACCTATAAAGTTGCTCTAATAGCCGCTATCTTTAATGTTTTTCTTGGAACATTAGCCGCATATGCATTTTCTAGACTTCAGTTTAAGGGTCGAAGAGCAAGTTTATTGACATTAGTAATTGTTCAAATGTTTCCATCATTCTTAGCATTTGTTGCTATATATCTTCTGTTTTTTCAAATCAGCGACATAGCTCCTTTTATGGGACTTGGTACACATTTTGGATTAATACTTGTATACCTCGGAGGATCAATCGGTTTCAATTCTTGGCTGATCAAGGGTTTTATGGATACAATTTCACCTTCTCTTGATGAAGCTGCAAAAGTAGATGGTGCAACTGAGTACCAAATATTTAGGAGAATAATAGCCCCACTTTCTAGACCAATTTTAGTTGTAATTTTTGTAATAACATTTATTGGGATATATTCCGACTTTATTCTTGCAGCTATATTCTTAAAAGATAAAAATTTATGGACAGTTGCAGTTGGAATTAATACTGTTTTCATTGATGATTTTAATGCAGACTGGGGAGTAATCGCAGCTTCATCAGTTATAGCTGCAACGCCTATTGCAGTTCTGTTTATCTTTTTTCAAAAGCAAATTACTGGCGGATTAACTGCGGGATCTGTAAAGGGATAAATCCTAATATTTAATAGCTCATTTACTTTTTTTTAATTAAAATTGAGTATCAGATTCATGGGAGGAAATTTTGTCTAAATTACACGATTACTTAAAGTCACAGGAAAATTTAATTACAGCATCAGTTGAGGGAAAAACCCTTTTAGATTTTATAGATAGGAATGCTGAAGAATACGCAGATTATCCAGCATTAAATACTCCAGCTAATAGCGAATATTCAGCTTGGGATTCAATATCTTGGTCAGAATATAGAGATGTTTCAAAAAATTTAGCAGCAGGATTAATGACATTAGGCTTAGGCCCTGGTGATACAGCATTCATAATGTCAAACAACACTAAAGAGCATAATATTTCTGATCTAGGAATAGTTTATTGCGGTGCAACTCCATCGACTTTATACAAGCAGTTAAAGTCTTCTCAAATAGAATATGTAGCTAATTTGATGGAAGCAAAAGTAGCGATTGTTGGTGACTTAGAATTATTTGCGGAGGTAAACGCTGCTAAAGAACAATGTCCTAAATTAGAAGCAATAGTATTGATAGATGGATACGATCAGAAAAAAGATTTAGATCATGTACACAGTTATCAAGAATTAATTGAAAAGGGTAAAAGTATAAATGAAGAAGATAGCTCTAAGTTAGATGAAGCCACCTCCACTGTTACACCAGATTCATTGGCATGTTTAATCTTTACTTCGGGTACAACTGGAAAGCCAAAGGGTGTAATGATTTCACATAGAAATGTTCTCTGGACAATAGAGAGCTTATTTGGTCAAATGATACCAGCAAGTAAATTTCCAAGAATCGTATCTTATCTGCCTATGGCACATATAGCAGCAAGAGCAGGCGACCACTATCAATCAATTTATAGAGTTGGACAAATTTTTCCAGTCCCAGTTTTAGAGGATATGAGAGATGCTCTTCCTACAATTAAGCCTTCAGTGTTTTTGGCTGTTCCTAGAGTATGGGAAAGGTTCAAGGGTGGTCTACAAGCAAAAATTGAAGAAAATCCAAAAAAAGACTTAATAGATAAAGCAATTGCAAATGGATTAGAGAAAGTAGATTACGAACAAAGAGGAGAATCGGTACCACTTGGTATCAAGATAAAAGATAAAGTATTTGCCAAACTTGTCTTCTCTAAATTTAAAGAAGGCCTCGGCATTGTGGATACAGAGTATTTTGTGACTGCAGCTGCACCAATGAATAAGGATGTTCATAGGTGGTTTCATGCTATTGGAATAGATATAACTGAAATTTATGGGATGACAGAAGACACTGGCCCTGCAACAATTGGTGTGCCAGGAAATGCAGCAGAATCTTTTTCAAAGAAATTAAAAGTTGATGGTATTGAAATTCCTAGTGTTCTTAACCCAATCGGAAAAGTTGGAATTCCTATTCCAGGAACAGAGGTTAAAGTAATGGACGATGGAGAGTTGTGTATCAAAGGTAATCACGTTGCACAAGGCTATTACAAGTCAGATGAGCAGACTGCTGAAACCTTTGATGAAGATGGATGGTTGCATACTGGGGATTTAGCTGAAATTGATTCTGAAGGTTATGTAAAAATTATTGGCAGAAAAAAGGAAATTTTAATAACATCTGCTGGAAAAAATATTGCTCCAGTTGAAATTGAGGACTTAGTAAAACCACATCCATTAATTGGACAAGTGTGTGTTGTAGGGGATGGAAAGAAATTCCTATCAGCATTAATTGTTCTTGATGGGGATGGTGGAGCTGAAACCTGGGCTTCAGAGAATGGAGTTGAATATTCAATAAAAGATATGGCTAAGAATGAAAAAGTTATTCAAGCTGTGCAAGAACAAGTTGATAAAGCTAATTCCCAAGTTGCTAATGTACAAGGCATTAAAAAGTTTGTTCTTCTTGAAAAAGAGTGGACAGATTCAAGTGGCGAGCTAACACCAACATTAAAATTAAAAAGAAATGTTATTGCAGAGATGTATCATGAACAAATTGAATCAATGTATGAAGGAGTATAAAAGTGGCTAAAGTTACATTTGAGAATAGAACAGTAGTTGTTACAGGAGCAGGTAATGGGCTTGGTAAAGCGTATGCTTTAGATTTAGGTGCCCGTGGTGCAAAAGTAGTTGTTAATGATTTAGGTGGTGCTGTAGATGGATCTGGTTCTGGAAGTACGCCGGCTGATGAAGTTGTAAATGAAATCATAGCTAATGGAGGAGAGGCTGTTGCTAATTACGACTCAGTTGCAACTAGGGAAGGTGGAGAATCTATTATACAAACTGCGATTGATAATTTTGGCACAGTAGATGCAGTTGTAAACAATGCTGGTATTTTAAGAGATAAAAGTTTTGCAAACATGTCAGAAGAAGAGTTATCTCTAATTATAGATGTGCATCTAAAAGGCACCTTTTATGTTTCTCAGCCTGCTTTTAAGGTAATGAAAGAAAATGCATATGGAAGGATAGTAAATGTGGCTTCACCTTCTGGTTTATTTGGTAATTTTGGTCAGTCAAACTATGGTGCGGCAAAAATGGGTATAGTAGGACTAACTAACGTATTAGCAATTGAAGGTGCAAAATATAATATAAAAGTAAATGTCATTGCTCCAACAGCTTATACACGAATGACAGAAGCACTTCTTCCAGAAGATGTAGGAAAATTATTTAGTGCAGAATTAGTAACTCCGATGGTTTCTTATCTAGCATCTGAGGCTTGTGAGCCAAGTCATGAAATTTTTGGAGTTGCTGCTGGGCGTTTTGCTCGTATTGGAATTATTACTCATGAAGGATATGTAAATACAAGTGCAACTGCCGAAGACATAAATGACAATATTGAAGAAATAAGAAATATTGAAAATGGCACGTATCCTCTTAGTAACGAGGATGAGCTGATGATAATTCAGAAAGCTATACAAGGTAATCAATAAGATAAATTTGATGTATAATTTCGTATGGTAAAAACTGAAATTAAATACTCTGATGCAGAACAACTGGTAAGAGACAAATTAGATGAACTAATTCAATTCAGAAATGAAACTGATGACATTAAAGAATTTTGGGGTAAACAATTCGATTTAGGACTTGCTTGGGTTCAATTTCCAGAAGGCGCAGGCGGATTAGGATTAAATCCAAAATATCAACTTATAATTACTGAAACTCTAAGGAATGAAGGAATTTCTCAACAAAACAGGATTGCAAATATTCTTGGTATAGGAATGGGTGCACCAACAATTGTGGAGTATGGCACTCCAGAACAAATTCAACAATACTTAAGACCAATGTTCACTGCTGATGAGATATGGTGCCAATTATTTTCAGAGCCAGGCTCTGGATCAGATTTAGCAAGTTTATCAACTAAAGCTATAGATGATGGTGATGGTTTTATTGTAAATGGTCAAAAAGTTTGGACAACATTAGGGCATGTAGCTAAATGGGGCCTAATAGTGACCAGGACAGATCCAGATGTTCCAAAGCATAGGGGATTAACTTTTTTTATAGTTGACATGGAGTCTGATGGTGTAGACGTAAGGCCTCTTAGACAAATAACTGGTGAAGCAGAGTTTAATGAGGTTTATTTTACTGACGTTAAGGTTCCAAAAGAAAATATTTTAGGAGGCCTTGGAGATGGCTGGAGAGTTTCTCTTGCTATATTAATGAATGAAAGAGTTGCTATTGGAGGCAATGTTCGTGAAAGAGGAAGTGGTGCGCCAGGTCACTTAGTTCAACTTTGGAATGATAAAAAACTTGATGATCCAGTCTCAAGAGATAAGTTGATAAAACTTTGGATTGAACAGGAAGCAGTGAGATTAACAAATGTTAGAGCATTTGAAAATAGAGAAAAAGGAACACCTGGCCCAGAAGGCTCTACTAGCAAATTATATGAAGCTGAAATCAACAAAGCATCATATGAGTTTGGTATGGAAATGCTTGGGAATGATGCGTTATTATTTCCAAGAGGATATGAGTTGACTCAACCTGAATTAAATTTTGAAAATGAGACTTTTGGTTTTACGGATACGCAAAGTCTTTTTCTAAGATCAAGAGCAAATTCAATAGAGGGTGGAACATCTGAAATAATGAGAAATATTATTGCTGAGAGAGTTCTAGGGCTTCCAAGTGAGCCAAAACTAGATAAAGATAAAGCTTGGAAAGATATTCCAAGATCTTAGTAAATTACGCTAAATAAACCATCTTCACAATTTATTGTTACTTCGTCGCTTATGGAAACATTTCTGAGTGTCTTTGTACTACCAGGTTCAACATCTGTTTTATCAAGTTCCCATTTGGCACCTGTAATTGATAATGATTTTAAATGTGTGATTGGTATGATGCTAAAATTTGAACCAACTTTCATTTCGATGGAAACATTTCTTTTAAATATAATTTTGTTATCTTTATAGAACCACGTCAAGTTTTCGGCAAATTCATAATTAATGAGACTAGAAAAAATTGAAAACAAATGGTCAATTTCTCCCTCTTCTCCGCCAATTAAATAAATATTCTTTTCGTTTGGGTTATCGATAATCTCAAGGGAAAGTTCAAAATCAGTCTTGTCTTTATCTGTTTCATATTTAATTAAATTTATATCCATACTTTTTATTTTTTCTAGTAATGAAGCTTCAATCGAATCTAGATCACCTAGAACTATAGTTGGTGTTATTAATCTGTTAAATAAATGTTTAGTGCCTTTATCAACACCTATAATTTCTGTAAAATCTTTATCATTTAAATCGTGATTGGTTGAGCAATTTCCGCCTAATGATATAAGAATATTTGTCATATTTAACTATTATATATAGCTTGTTTAATTTAATAATTTCTCACATATCTCAAATCAGCTAATATAGAACATATGAGTGAAGAATTTAAATTTAATATTGGTGAAGAAGCTGTACAAACCATAATTGGTCTTCGGGATCAAGAACCTGGTGACAAAGAGTATGCCTTATTCTTACAAATAGATGGTGTACATGGCAACCAATTCACATACGACCTTAGTTTTTTAGATATCGGTCAAGCTAGGTCTGATGATAAAAAAATAGATTTTGGAGATCTTCCAGTGATTATTGCATCAAAAGATATTGATAAGTTTGATGGTGCAAGCCTTGATATGTCTGAAGATCCTGATGCACCTGGGCTAACAATGGATAATCCAAATACTCCTAGCCCTGCGATGATTGGGAATCCTGATGACCTCCCAGAATTAAAAGGTGAATTAGCTGAAAAAGTACAAGCTGTATTAGAAAATCAAATAAACCCAGCTATAGCTTCACACGGTGGTGCGGCACAATTAATCGGTGTTGAGGGCAATGATATTTACTTAAGACTTGGCGGAGGTTGTCAAGGATGTGGTATGGCACAAGTAACACTAACTCAAGGTATCGAAGCTTCTTTACGTGAAGCTGTTCCTGAAATTGAGAATATTATAGATGCAACTGATCATGCAGCTGGCGAAAATCCTTATTTCGCTTCCCACTAGACACTAATAACTGTTTTACCTATATTTCTTCTAGTTAGAAAATTTTCAAGAGCCACAGCTGTCTTATCAATTTTATAAATATTTTTTGGAATAATATCAAGTTTTCCATTTTCAACAAATGAAATTAATTCCTTAAAATCTTGTGCAGTTTCGTCAGGGGAAGTATTCGTCCACCGACCCCACCAAACTCCAACAATTGAAACACCTTTCACGAGTGTTAAATTAAGAGAGATTTTAGGGATTTCACCGTTTGCAAAACCAATTACTAAAAGTCTTCCGTTAAATGCAGTAGCTCTTAAAGCCTGCTCGGTTGCATCTCCACCAACAGGATCAATAACAATATCTACGCCTTTGCCCCCAGTTAATTCTTTGACAGTTTCTTTCAAGTCAACTTGGTCATAACGAATTATTTCATCTCCACCTATATTTTTGGCATACTTTGCTTTATCTTCAGAACCAACAGCACAAATAGTTTTCAGTCCCATCACTTTCGCTAACTGAATAGCAGCAGTTCCAATTCCTCCAGATGCACCCAGGACTAAAAGACTTTCACCACTTTGAGCATTTGCTCTTCTTTTCAGTGCATAATATGAAGTTCCATAATTAATTGGTAAGCTCGCTCCAGCCAGGGGATCAAAGCCCTCATTTACTGGAATTACTAAATTCTTGTTTAAAGAGACGAACTCAGCAAATCCTCCGATCGGAGGAATCCCAATTACTTTGGTTCCCACAGGTATATCAACATTTTCACCGATTTCTTCAACAATTCCACACACTTCATTGCCAGGAATAAACGGTGGGTCAATTACAATTTGGTATTTTCCTTGAACTAGTAAAGCATCTGGAAAATTAACTCCAGCAACTTCAACTTTAATTAATACTTCATCCTTACTAATAATTGGTTTATCTACTTCTTTTATCTCTAATAAATTTGGATCACCTAATTTTGTGCATACGACTGCTTTCATTTTTTTCCTTTATGTAATCCTCGATAATTTTAAGTCAAGTCTTTTAAATATCTGTATAGTTATATAACTTCAAATAATCCGGCAGCACCCATGCCACCACCAACACACATTGTAACAACAACGTATTTTGCACCTCTTCTTTTTCCTTCCATAAGAGCATGCATTGTCATTCTTGCACCAGTCATTCCATATGGATGACCAATGGATATTGAACCACCATTTACATTATAAATTTCATTATCAATACCCAAGTAATCTCGACAATATAAGGCTTGTACTGCGAATGCTTCATTAAGCTCCCATAATCCTATATCATCAATGCTTAAGTTAAATTTTTCAAGCAATTTAGGAACAGCATATATAGGGCCAATTCCCATTTCTTCAGGTGCTAAACCTGCAACAGCCATTCCTCTGTAATAGCCAAGGGGAGTTAGGCCTTTGTTTTCTGCAACCTTTGATTCCATAACTACTGCAGATGCAGACCCATCAGATAGCTGGGATGCATTTCCAGCAGTTATAAACTTACCCTCTCCATATACTGGAACCAAAGATGATAGACCTTCTAAATTTGTTTCTGGTCTGTTACCTTCATCTTTTTCTAAGGTAGTTTCTTGTTCAGAAATTTCGCCAGATTCTTTATCTTTTACTAACTTTGTAGTAGTAGTTGAAATGATTTCATCTTTATAAAGATCTGCTTCTTGAGCAGCAGCTGTTCTTTGCTGACTTTGTAAAGAATACTCATCTTGACTTTCTCTTGTGACATTATATTTTTCAGCAACATGATCTGCAGTTTCAATCATTGGCATATATGCATGTTGTGCGTGAGCAGTAACGTTAGGATCTATATCTACTCTGAAATCAGCAGTTTGAACAAGTGAAATAGATTCTACGCCTCCAGCAACCACAATGTCCATGTTATCTGTTATAACCTGTTTTGATGCAGTAGCGATTGCCATCATTCCCGAGGAGCATTGTCTGTCTATTGTCATGCCCGGAACATTATCTGGTAATCCAGCTGCAATGCCTGATAGCCTTCCAATGTTTATAGCTTGTGTGCCTTGTTGTTGAGCACATCCCATGACAACATCCTCAACTTCTTTAGGGTCAATTCCAGCTCTATCAATAGCTTCTTTGATTGAATAGGAAGCTAAAGTTGGAGCTGCAGTTTTGTTGTATGCACCCCTATAAGCTTTGCCAATCGGTGTTCGGGCGGCTGATACAATTACTGCTTCTCTCATAAATTTCTCCTTTTACTATTCGCTTACAACGTATAAAGTTAATGCTTCGACAACCGCTGCAGGTTTTTCTTTGCCCTCAATTTCGATTGTACAAGTTGTTTTCGTAAGCCATCTTCCATTTTTTTTATAATTAACTTCTGCGAGAACAAAACGACCTCTGATTTTGCTATTTACGGGAACGGCTTCCATAAATCTGACTTTGTCTGCACCGTAATTAATAGCCATCTGAAGCCCTTCTGGCATATATCCAATATCAGCTTGAAGATAGGTAAGCAAGCTTAACGTTAAAAACCCATGAGATATTGTTGTTCCCCAAGGTGTTGCCTTTGCCATTTCAGGATCTACATGAATAAATTGATGGTCATTTGTTGCTTCAGCAAATTGATTGATTCTTTCTTGAGTTACCTCGAACCAATCAGAAACACCTACTTCTTCACCAATATGATTTTCTAGCTCATTTGCTGGAATAACTTTCAAAATATCTCCTTAAGTAAATTTTTAGCTGATGCTTTTTGTGCAAACCTAAGAGTGCTTTCGCCAAATGCCTCAACTTCTTCCTTATCAACATTACCATAATAACCAAGAGAATATCGAACATATACCCCCTCCATTATCATTGCATGTTTCCAAAATGATAGCCTTACGTAAAATTCAATTTCATTTAGATTAAGTTGAGATTTTTCTTCGTACAAAGTTAGAATTTTATCTCTACTTGGAAATCCATCACTTAAAGAAGGGGAATATATAAACGGAGTATCTTTTTCTTTTTTATCTGCCCATGAGGCAATAACAGTTCCTAAATCAGCTAGTGGATCTCCTAATGTACAAAGTTCCCAGTCAAGTATGGCAGATACATTGTTATTTTTTACTCTGACATTATCTAATCTATAGTCACCATGAACAATACTAACTCTTTGCTGTGTTGGAATTTTTTCCAAAAGAATATTGGTTGCTATATCTAAATCATTTATTTCTCTAACTTTTTGTGCACTAAATTGTTTATTCCATCTAATCAACTGCCTCTCTACATAACCATCATGTTTTCCTAAGTCCTTTAAACCAGAACTTTGAACGTCAAAATTGTGTAATTCTGTGAGTGTTGTAATAAATGAATTAGTAATTAATTCCTTATCTTTTTTTGAAAAATTTTCTGCGATTAAATTATCAGATATTGTCTCACCATCAATATATTCCATAATATAGAAATCATCTTGAGAAATAGTTTTGTCTGCACATAAATGTACAGGATCAGGAACTTTCAGATTATTTTTACTTAATTCTGTAATAATTTTGTATTCGCGTTGCATATTATGTGCAGATTCAAGCTTGTTTCCAAATGGTGGTCTTCTTAGAACATAAGTATTTTTTGAATCAAAAATTTTAAATGTTATATTTGATCTTCCAACTTTGAATCTTTCAAAATCAAAATCGATGTTCAAATCAATGTTTGAAGATATATATTCTCTTATTTGGTTTGTAAAAAAATTCATTAACAAATATCTTATGAATTAATTCTCTTGGTCTCAAGTTAATTGATAGAATAAAATAATGGATTTTAAATTTTCCCAAAAATCATCAGATCTTCAAGAAAAGATGAATAAATTTTTTGAGGATCATATTTTTCCAAATGAAGAAGCTTATGAAAAAGCAATTTTAGATTCAGGGGATTCTTTGCATATTCCTGAACTACTTGATGAATTAAAAGATAAAGCCAGAAAAGAAGACTTGTGGAATTTATTTTTACCTGACAGTGAACATGGTGCAGGATTAACAAATGTTGACTATGCACCGTTAGCAGAAATAACTGGTCAGGTTTGGTGGGCTCCTGAGGTATTTAATTGCTCTGCGCCAGATACCGGGAATATGGAGATACTCGCAGAATTTGGAACACAAGACCAAAAAGACCAATGGTTAAGACCATTACTAAGTGGAGATATCAGATCTTGTTTTGCCATGACTGAACCAGATGTTGCTTCTTCTGATGCAACCAATATCTCAAGTTCAATAGTTTCAGATGGGGATAACTATGTTATTAATGGAAGAAAATGGTGGACTTCAAATGCAATTAATCCACGTGCTAAAATATGTATTTTTATGGGAGTAACAAACCCTGAGAATCCACCACATACAAGACAAAGTCAAGTTCTTGTTCCTATGGACACAGAAGGGATAACTATAGTACGGCCGATGCATGTTTACGGCTACGACGACGGGTACACTGGTCATCCAGAATTAAATTTTGAAAATGTAGTTGTACCAAAATCCAATATTATAGGTGGTGAAGGTATGGGCTTTAAAATTGCTCAAGCTAGATTAGGGCCCGGAAGAATTCATCACTGCATGAGAACAATTGGAATGGCTGAGAGAGCTCTTCAACTTATGATAAAGAGAGCTTTATCTAGGGAAACATTTGGTACAAAAATATCTGATCATGGAGTAGTACAAGATTGGATTGCAAGATCAAGAATTAAAATAGAAGAGGCTAGACTTTTAACATTAAAAACAGCATGGCTGATTGACAATGTAGGTAAAGAGCAAGCCAAAATTGAAATCTCTGCAATAAAAGTTGGAGTAATAGAAGCCGCATCGTATGTAATTGATAAAGCTATTCAAGCACATGGAGCTATGGGAGTTTCACAAGACACTCCTTTAGCAAAAATGTCTGCTGGTGTGAGAACATTAAGGATCGCTGACGGTCCAGATGAAGTGCACCTTAGATCTATCGCAAAACGTGAAATAAACAAACATTTATGACTGAAAAAGTTGCAGTCATTGGCGGGGGGCAAATGGGCAGCCAAATAGCAGCATTAGCAGCAATGGCTGGTTACAAAACAAATATCTATGACGAAAATAAAGAAAATCTAGAATATAGATACAAATTTGTTGAAGAAAATATCAGAAATTTAATAGACAAAAAAATATACTCTGAAGATAAATTAGACTCCTACAAAGAAAATTTAGAACTCAATTATTCACTTGAGGAGGTAATAGAAGGAAAATCATTCGTAATTGAAGCTGTAATTGAAAGATTTGACGTAAAGCTTGAAATTTTTAAACTGATTTCCAAATTAATGAACGAAGACGTTGTAATGGCAACTAATAGTTCTTTTATTCAAGCTTCTGAAATTTCAAATCATTGTGACCACCCAGAGAGGTTTATAAATATGCACTTCTTTTACCCACCAATAAGAATGGATTTAATTGAAATTTCATATCCTGTTGATGTATCAAAAAAAGTTTTAGAACGTACAAAAACTGTTAGTGAAAATATGGGAAGATCAATTGTAGTTCTCAAAAAGGAAACCCCAGGGTTTATTGTAAATAGGATGTTGGCAGCTTTAGTTGATGAAGCTTATGAACTTTATGATGAAGGAATTGCTGATTTTGAAGACATAGATCTTGCTATTAAAAAAGGATTAAATCATCCTTTGGGCCCATTTGAACTTTCAGATTATTCAGGATTAGATATACATTATTATGCAAAATTGAAAAAGTACGAAGAATCTGGCGATCCTAAAGATGAGCCTAAAACGTTCCTAAAAGAGAAAGTTTTAAAGGGTGATTTAGGAGTAAAAACTGGTAAAGGTTTTTACGATTACAAAGAAGACTAAATTATTCGAAATCTTCGTCTTTTAGATTAAAGATTACTTCCTTTTTAGGTTTTATTACCAATATAATTCTTTCGGTTTGTACAGGAAATGGATAAGGCTTTTCCCAATATTTTTGAGATAATTTATCAATATTATCTCTAGCTTCTTTTCCCGAAATTTCTCTAACTACCTCACCTCTTATTTCAACAAATTTAAATGGGTCATCATGTTTCCAAATCATAACTGTCACTCTCGGATCTTTTAAAACATTTTTGTATTTGAACCTGTGAATCTCCGTATTAATTAAAATATTTTCACCATCTGTATCAACCCACATCACATGAGTTTGAGGTACACCATTTTGAAATAAAGTTGTTAATGCTGCATAATTTGGACCAGATGCCATTTGAATGGTTTTATTGTCTAACTTCATCTGTTAAATTATAGTTTATGAAAGTTGTTTTGCAGAGAGTTAAAAGTGCATATGTAAAAGTTGGATCAAGTATTGTCTCAGAAATTGATAAGGGTTATTTACTTTTATGGGGTATCGAGGAATCAGATTCTGAAGTAGAAAGTAAAATTTTAATTAATAAAATTTTAAATTTAAGAATTTTCTCTGACGAAAATTTGAAAATGAATAAATCAATAATTGATGTCTCTGGGGAAATACTAATTGTAAGTCAATTCACATTAGCTGGAAAACTTTTGAAAGGGAACAGACCTTCGTTTGTAAATGCAAAATCTCCAGAAATAGCTGAAAACATGATTTCCAATATTGTTGAAGAATTTTCTAAGCATATAACTGTAAGATCAGGGAGTTTCGGTGCCATGATGGATGTGGGTTTAGTCAACGATGGGCCATCAACTTTTGTATTGTCTGCTAAAAATGGAAAATTAATTGATCAAGCAGACTGAAGTTTAGCTTTTTTTCCTATTTCTTTTTTGTCTAGCTGCTTATCAAGATAATATTCTTCTCCAGCCCATAAATGTAGTCCAAGCCCAAGTTTCATAGCACATCTTTTGAAAGAATCTGATTCTGCGTGTTTTGCGTTACTTCCATCATTTTTTTGATCGTGCTCCACGTCGCCGATAGATGTTACAGTAACTAATTTACCATCTATTTCAACAGTTAATTTTCCAAAGCAACCAACAACTGCTCCAGTATTTTCTTGTCGAATTAATTCAACAACTTCCCAATCAAATGGACCGCAAACTTCTAGAAGGCGTTGTGTAATTACTGAATGTGGCACATAATTTCCAAACTTACCTTTGGGCGCTTTTTTGATCCAATCTTTTGGAAATTTTCTTGATAGTTCATATAATTGTTTCATTTTCTTCTCTCCATTTCTTTCAAATTTTTTGCCCACACTGGTGCAGCATCATTGCTTGTTTGAATAACTTGTAATCTTGGTTCCTCATCCCAAACTTTCTCTATAAAAGTATCTCTTGCTAATTGCTTATCCATTCCTTTTTTTTCTGCAACTGCATCCAGCCCTCGTAGTTTTGGAACAGAAGCTGTTCCAAAAAGTGCTACTAAGTTTTCAATATCATCTTCTGAGAGTTTTTTTCTTGTAGCCCAGTCAATCAATCTCTTTAAATCGATAGTTTTTGATTTATAACTTTTAGAGTAATTAAAAACAGTATCAGATATTTTTATTGCTCCTTTTTCTTGAACATCGTGAGCAATCTTATTATCAACAAATTTATTTATTTTATAAGTACTATCTTTTGCCTCTAGAGAGACCCCTCTTGCAATAAATAATTCATCAGGTTCTTTAATTGTGTGCAATTCAGTGTTTTCTAAAGTTTCTTCACCACTTTTGGCAATATCCCAGATCAAATCTTTCATATATTTTCCTATAACTTATGCTGCTTCATCATATACTGTATGACAATCGCATCGGTCATTGTGGTCTAGGCAAATAAAGTTCGCTTTGATCCCAGATATTTCAAGTAATTTAATTATTTCCTTTTCTTTCATAATTTATAATTTAGAAATGCAGTGTGACAAAAAAAATAAAATAACAATCTTTCTAACAAAAACCCATATATGATGAGCTTGTGATAGTTGAAAATAATCTCTTTGACTCACATATGTATAAAGAAGTCATTGCACAGTATGACGAAGTTTCTGATTTAATTAATCTTGACTCCAATATAAAAGAGAGACTTAAATTACCTCAAAGATCTCTAGTAGTAACTTTTCCATTTAGAAGAGATGAATATGATGAGGTTGAGACGGTAACTGGATATAGAGTTCAACATGTTTTATCAATGGGCCCTACTAAAGGTGGTATTCGGTATGCACCAGATGTAAATCTAGGTGAAGTTACAGCCCTAGCTATTCTTATGTCTTGGAAGTCTGCAATTGTAGGGTTACCTTATGGTGGTGCAAAAGGTGGTGTAGCGATAGACCCAAAACCTTTGACTCGAGCTGAAAAGCAACGAGTTACAAGAAGGTATACAGCTGAATTATTACCAATTATTGGCGTTGATAAAGATATACCCGCTCCTGATCTAGGTACAGATGAGCAAACAATGGCATGGATAATGGACACTTATAGTAACTTTGTTGGCTCACCACAGCCTGGAATAGTGACTGGAAAACCCGTTTCTCTTGGTGGCTCAATAACTAGACGAGAATCAACAGGTAGGGGTGCAGTTGCTGTTGGTCAAGCAGCTATGGAAAAAATAGGTAAAAGTTATAAAGATTCAAGAGTCGTAATTCAAGGATTTGGAAATGTTGGTAGGTTTGCAGCTTTAGATTCATATGAAAGAGGAGCAAAAGTTATAGCAGTAAACGATTTAGGTGGTGCTGTAATAAATAATAATGGTCTTAACATCCCTGAACTTTTTAAACATATTGCCAAAAGCCAATCGGTTAAAGGATTTTCAGGTGGAGAGGAATATGATGGGGAAATCCTTGAAGTTGATTGCGATGTTTTAATACCTGCAGCTATTGGAGGAGTTCTTACCTCTAGCAATGCTGATAAAATTAAAGCTAATGTAGTAATCGAAGGTGCTAATTCTCCTACAACAACAAATGCAGATAAAATCTTAAGAGAAAATGGCATAATGCTTATTCCAGATATTCTTGCTAATGCCGGCGGAATTACTGCAAGCTACTTTGAGTGGGTACAAAATACACAGAATTATTTATGGAAAGAAAAAGAACTTCAAGAAAAATTGATTGACGTTATGCTGACTGCTTTCGAAGAAGTTTGGACAATTTCACAAAAACAAAATTGCGATTTACGTACAGCCGCACTTATCAAAGGCATTAAAAGAGTAGCTGCAGCAAAATTGACTAGAGGTTTATTTCCCTAATAGTTCTTCTATTTCAGACTGAATAGTGACTTTTTTTTCTTCTAATTCTGATATCTGTAACTTAATATTTTTTTTACCGTTATTTCCAATTGGACTTCCTTTAGGAAGCTCATTCTCATTTTTAAACATATCTAAAACTTGAAATTCTTCTTCTAGTTCTATAATTGCTTCATTAATAATCCTTAGTTCCTCGGTGCTAGGGGGGTTCTCATTAAATTCTGGACATATTGGTTTGTAGTAACACCAATCACAGAGATTATTTTTTACTGCTGGGAATTTATTTTCTTTATATGCTTTTTTAATATTGGTCCATATTTCTAATATTTCTCTTCTTGCAGTGTTTAAATCTTCTTCATTAATTTTTAAAGTATGAATCGTCGAATTCTTTAGATAAATTAATTTCAATTCTGCAGGCATTTCACCAAGCTCTTCTTTTATTAAAAGCGCGTAGAGTTTTAAAGCAAAAAATCTTGGTTCTTTATATTTAGCCATAGGCGCTTTCCCACTTTTGTAATCAACAATAATAAGTTCTCCATTTCTGTTCCTATCCATCCTGTCTAGAATGCCTCTTAAATTTAAATCTTCAATACTTCCTCTTACCCAACGTTCACGTTCTAATGGATTAAAGGTTGTTGGATCTTCTATTGTCATGTAATTATTTAATAATTTAAGTCCATCTATACCCCAGTCTCTTTCTTCTTCAACAGATGAAAAGAGATTATGATGCTCGTCCGTTCCTCTTACTTTGGTCCAAGCATCTCTAAACAAATCATGTAGTTTTTCAATACTTCTCTCGTCCTGAGGTAAGTCAAATAAATCTTCTAATGCTTGATGAACAGTTGTACCTTTTGCTTGAACCTCATTTGTTGGTTCCTTTAATTTATCTACGTTTGCATATTTAAACTGTTGAGGGCATGTTTTAAACTGTGACGCTCTTGAAGGTGATAAATTTTTAATCATGTCTAAATTATATATATATTAAATGACAAAATTGTAAAATGTGTTTGTGAGTAAGTTTATTAAAATTCTGCAAATTATTGGAATCATCACTTTTGTAATGTATTTTGTGATTGGCATGCTATATAACTCATTTAGTTGGTTTAATTATCTACTTAATTGATCTTTTAAAAATATAAAACTCACTCTTGCTAAAGTAAAAAAATGGAAAATAACATAAAAGTTGCAATATTGGGTGTGGGCAATTGTGCCAGCTCATTTGTTCAAGGAATCGAGCATTACAGTAATTCTGATAATGAAGATGGTCTTATCTCTGACATCATTGGAGGTTATAAGGTTTCTAATATTGAAGTAGTAGCGGCATATGATATTAATACTTCAAAAGTTGGTAAAGATTTAAGTGAAGCTATATTTGCAGAACCAAACAACACAATTAAGTTTTGTGATGTATCAAAAACGGGTGTAATAGTTGAGCCGGGGGTAGTGAATGATGGTGTTGGAAAATTTGTTAAAGATATTATCACAACTTCACCTGACTCAGAGAATTTTGAAGGTTCTTTAAAAGATTCAGGTGCAGAAATACTAATTAACTTACTACCAGTAGGATCTGACGAGGCAGTAAAATTCTACGCTCAATCCGCTATTAATGTCGGTGTAGGGTTTATTAATTGTATTCCTGTTTTTATAGCTAGAGATAAAGAATGGTATCAAAAGTTTAAAGATGCTGGAGTACCACTAATCGGCGATGATATTAAAAGCCAAGTTGGAGCAACAATTGTTCATAGAGTTTTAGCGCAATTATTTTCTGATAGAGGAGTCAATCTTGAAAACACTTATCAACTTAATGTTGGTGGGAATATGGACTTTCTCAATATGCTTGAAGAAGACCGTCTGGAAACAAAAAGAACAAGCAAAACTTCTTCTGTTACATCTGTAGCTAATAAAGGGAAAGGTATATCACCTGATAATGTAAGGATTGGACCTTCTGACTATGTAAGGTGGTTGGAAGATAGAAAAAAAGCATTTATAAGACTTGAAGGAAAAGGTTTTGGAGGGGCACCACTTAATTTAGAAGTTCAATTAGAAGTTTGGGATTCACCAAATAGCGCAGGAGTAACGATTGATGCAGTCAGGTATATGAAGTTTTTCAAAGAAAAAAATGATCTAGATTCTCTAGATTTAGTTTCAGCTTGGTTAATGAAAGCTCCATTTAAGCCTGTAAAAGATGGAGATGTATTAAGGCAGCTTCATGAGCTTACTCATGTTGAATCTGATTAAATCAAAGATTCACTGAAAATTTCTAAAGCTTCTTCTACCTGATTAATTGGTGTAGTTAAAGGACCCATAAACCTAATAACATTCCCAAACTCACCACAAGAAACAAGAAGTAAACCTTTTTCCTTACATTTGGTAATAATTTTTTGAGTTTTTTCTTTATCAGGAGTTTTAGATTCTTTATCATTTACAATTTCTACACCAATCATTGGACCGTAACCTCTCACATCCCCAACAAAATTAAATTCATTCAATAAGTTTGATAGAACTTTGTTCATTATTTTTGCTTGCTTGTTTGCATTTTTTAAAATGTTTTCATTATCAAACGCATCTAGTACTCCTAATGCCGCAGCACAGGATATAGGTGAGGCACCAAAAGTACTTCCAATACCAGAGTCATGAATCGAATCCATAATTTCTGATTTACCTAAAACTGCAGCTAGAGGAAAACCACCTGCAATTCCTTTGGCCAATGTAACCATGTCTGGGACTACTCCCACTGTTTCTGCACCGAACATATTTCCTGTTCGTCCATATCCTGTTTGCACTTCGTCAAAAATTAATAAGATATTATGTTTGTCACAAATATCTCTGAGTTGCGATAAAAAATAACTTGAAGCTGGAATATACCCTCCTTCCCCAAGTTCTACTTCAATCACAATTGCTGCTGTGTCATTTGGATCAAGAGTATTGTTAAATACTTCATTGACGCTCAGCAATGCATCTTCATCTGAAATATCTCTGTAGCTGTATGGGTAAATAGCATGTTTAACAAATTCGGGAAATGGTCCAAATCCTTCTTTATAAGGCTTGTCTTTTCCGGTCAACCCCATTGCAAGATAAGTTCTTCCGTGGAAACCACCTTTAAAAGATAAAATTGCTTTTTTGTTTGTAAAATATCTTGCAATCTTAACTGCATTTTCTACGGCCTCAGCACCGCTATTAACCATAAAAGTTTTAGTTTCAGTGTCTATTGGATATCTTTTATTAAGTTCTTCGGATAGTTTTACAGCATTTTCATGTGGTGCAAACGCAAAACATGAATGTGAAAAGTTATCAAGCTGATTTTTGACTCTATCGACAACTCTTGGATGAAGATGGCCAGTGTTTAAAACAGCGTATCCTCCAACATAATCTAAATATCGATTACCTTCGGAATCCCATATTTCAGCATTTTTACCCTTAACAATAAAATTTTCTAAGGTGCTATACCAGGCACTTGGGACATTCGATTGTATTTGATCATTTTGAATGTAAACCATTATTAATTCACTGTAACTGAATAATTATTAATACTCAATTTTGTAACCACTAAAATAAAACCATGGATTTTTATTTTTTAGAATTACCCTCATATATAAGCCTTTCTATTTGTGGTTTAGTTGGTTTATTTTTGCTCGTAATACATTTAGGTAAGTATAAAGTAAAATTAAAAGTTACTAATTCATTAATACTATTTGCATTAATTTCAGTACTTTTACAAGTCTTGTTTGTTGTTTATTATTCACAAAATAATGAAATAGGGTCCTTCAGTCTTTTCTATAATATTGTCAATCTTTTTGTTTTGACATTTCTTTATATTTATAGGAATGAAATGGAATTGAATTATTATCTTTACTGGTCATTTGCGTTACTCTTTTTAATGGGAATGGAAATCAGAGCAATACAGACACTAGGTATGGGACTAAATTAATGGGCTACAAGATTTTAAGTGATGACCTAACATTTGCCAACGTAAATTCCGATTCTCCAAAAGTTTGCTTTTTGCATGGATGGGGAACAAGTGGAAAAGATTTTAGTAAAATTGATCCTTATTTTGAATCTATAACAATTGACATCCCGGGTTTTGGTAAGTCTGTTCCTTTTACAATTAGTTTCTCACCAAAGAAATATGCAGAGTATCTTTATAAATTAATTCCTGATTCAGTTGAGATAGTTGTTGGCCATTCATTTGGAGGAAGGATTGCTGCTCATTTATCACAGCTCAAAAACTATGAAAAAATAGTTATTATTGCTTCACCACTGATAAAAATTAAAAATTCAAAGAAAAGCATTTCTTTTTTCAATATTTTTAAATTTATGAATAAGTTAAATTTACTAAGTGACAACAGACTTGACTCAATGAGAAATAAATATGGTTCTGAAGATTATAGAAAAGCCTCCAAAGTATTAAAAGATACATTAGTTATGGCCGTAAATGACGATCTGTCATCTATTCTTCCATCAATCAATACAAAAGTTGAATTAATTTATGGTCAAGATGATTTGGTAGTACCAGTAAAAGTAGGTCTTGATTCAAATAATATAATTCCTAATTCTGAATTAACTATAATTCCGAATGAAGGTCACAATATGCTAAGAAGTAGTTCAAAGAAAATAGTTGAGATTATTTTAAGATGAGTTTTATTTATATAGTTGTAATTTCATTACTTACATTGAGTTCTTGTATCAATTCCATAAGGTGGGAAAGAATTGCACAAAGAGAGCACTATATTTCAGGATATGTTACGAAATTTTACTTTAGGTGGGTTAGGTTAGTCCCATTTAACAATATATATTTTTTTATTGCTTTTGTTTTAGCATTCTTAAGCCTTTGGTCACCTTATCCAGCAATTGTTTTATCAATTGTCACAATACTTACACCAACTGGTTTAGGTTATAAATATCGAACATCAAAAGTGCAAACAACTGAAAGGCTGATGAGGTTGAATATAACTTATTATTTATTGATTGTTGTAATTTCTTCTATTTCTCTTTTTATAGGTTATGGCTATTTTCTTGCATTGCTTGTGAATTTATTTTCATTTTATGTTTACGATCAAGCACTAAGATTGACAAAAAGTTTTGAAAAAAATTCATCACAAAAATATATTGATTCAGCCGAAAAAGCATTAAAAATATTTAAAGGACCGATTATTGCAATTACTGGGTCATATTCAAAAACAACTACTAAAAATGTTTTATCTCAAATACTTTCACAACATAATAAAACTTTTGCCACACCAGAAAGTTTTAATAATCGATTGGGCATTGCTAAAGCTATAAATGAAAATTTAAAAAAAGAGGATGAATTTGCAATTATTGAAATGGGCACCTACGGATTTGGAGAAATACGAGAGATGTGTTCATGGGTAAGGCCTCATATATCCGTCATCACCGGAATTGCCCCTGTTCACTTAGAAAGAATGAAAACTTTAGAAAATATACTTGATGCAAAATCTGAAATAGTTGACTTAACTGGTTCTGTGATAATTAATGGTGACGATCCTCTTCTTCTTAGTCAAGCTAGATTGTGGACTGCTCAAAAAATGGTAATTGACTGCTCAACCACTTACGAGAGAGCAGCAGTATATGTTGACTACAAAAATGAAAAACATCAAATTTTTATTGGAGGTGATTACATAGGAGAAGTATCTGGTCCAAAAATATTACAATTGTCTATTTCATTATCAGTTGGCGTCATGGTTGCACTTGAGATGGATGTGAAATCTTATATTCAAAATATAAATACTTTAGAAAAGACTGATCATAGACAGACAATCTTAAAAGGAAATATGGGACAAACAATTATTGATAATTCTTTTAATTCAAACCCAATATCCTGTCTTGCTTCACTTGATGCACTTCAGAATATCGAAACCGATGGAATGAAATACCTCATTACTCCGGGAATGGTTGAGTTAGGCTCAGAACAGTTTAGTTATAATTATGAGTTTGCTTACAATGCAAGTGAAGTCATAGACGAAGCTTTGGTTGTTGGCTTTACAAATAAAGGTCCTCTAATGCTTGCATTTGAGGACAATAATATTCCGGTAAAATATTTTAAGAATAGAGATTTAGCTGTTTCTTATCTAAACTCTGTTGTGAATGAAAATGATGTTGTATTATTTGAAAACGATTTACCTGACCATCATCCTTAAACCATGACTGAATCAATTGCTGTAATATTTGGTGGTCCTTCTGACGAGCATGATATATCTATATTGACTGGTTTGCAGTCTTCAAGAATTTTATCCAGTAAATATGATGTTCTTAATATATATTGGTCAAAAGAAAATAAATGGTATTTAGTTAAAAATGACCTTGAGTCAATAGATTTTGTTGATAATAGCGATATTTTTAAGAATGAATTAACAATAAAGTATGACTCTAAGTCAGGTTTCTACTTAAAAAAGAAAAAAATTACATTTAAAATTGCAGTGAATGCTTGCCATGGAGGTCCAGGAGAAGATGGAACTCTTCAGAGTTTACTTAGTTTATTAAAAATTAATTACACAGGACCCACATTAACTACTTCACAAATAGGAATGGATAAGTTTGTTTTTTATACCTTAATGAAAGAAAGTGGAATACCTGTTTTAGATAAACATTTAGTAAGCATAAATTCTAAGCCTGATTTTTCTGGACCTTATATTTTAAAACCAAGATTTGGAGGTTCTTCAATTGGGGTAGAGGTTGTTGAGGACTATGAAACAGCTTTAAAACTTACTAGTAATTCTAGAATTTATAGTCAAGGATCAACAGTAGAGAAATTCCTTGAAAATTCTCACGATTTACTTATTGGAATCAGAACTTACCCAAACTTAGATTTTTCAGAAATTGAAAAACCAATCAGAACAAGTAATTTTGAGTTATTTTCTTACAATGACAAATATCTTGACAATGGTGGATTAGAGGGATCAAAAAGAGAACTACCCGCAAATATTAGCCCAGAAATTCAAACTCAAATTCAAGAGATACTTAAATTATTTGTTAAGCAAATTGAAATAAGAGGAATTTCAAGAGTAGATTTTTTGTATCACAATGAAAGTTTGTATTTAAACGAAGTTAATACAATTCCTGGAAGTCATGCATTATATCTTTGGCAAAATATTGGAAAAAGTAAATTTGAACTTTTAAATGACATGGTAGAAGAGGCCAAAAATAATAATACTCATTGGAGTACAGTTGGTTCTGATGGGGTAGCTCTTAAAAGTGCTAAAGATATTCAAAGCAAATTAGGTTAATTAATTTATGGTTGGCATTTATTGGGACTGCGACGGAACCCTAATGGATACTGAAACATCGTATGGTTTAGCATGGAAAGAGCACCTCAGTAATTTTGGACTTAAGATATCTGAAGAGGAAACAAGACAATGGGTAGGTATTGATGATAGATTGGTGCACAGTTTTTATTCGAAGATTATTGATTTAGAAAATTTTGACAAAACTATGGCATCTCTTGGAAAAATCATAGAGAGCACCTTGAACGAGCAACTTTTGTTTCAAGATGCGAAAACATTACTAGAGGAGTCTGACAAGAGGGGATGGACGTCTGCGTGTGTTTCAGCAAGTCCTTATGAATTATTAAAAAATAAATTACTAAAGGCAAATATTTATGAATATTTTTCATACGTTATAGGGGGCGATTTAGTTAAAAGAAATAAACCATATCCAGATATATATAATAAAGCAATTAGTGAACTTCAAACTACAAAGAATATAGTCATTGAAGACAGCCCTCCTGGTATTTCATCTGGAAAGGCATCGGGTACTTTTGTAGTTGCAATTGATAGAGGCATATTTTCAAAAAATGAATTAGACAAAGCAGACTTAGTAATTGATAAATTATCAATTGATGTTCTTGAAAAAGTTTTGAATAGCCTTTAAACATTGATGAAAATCAAAATAAATTACAAAACTGACTTAGGCGCAAAAATAGACTAAGATAAATTCAATATCAAAACTGGTATTTTTCGTTCTGTTCTTTGCTGATAATTGGAGTATCCTCCTTTATTCATATAATCCATTTTTGACCACCAATCTTCACGTTCTTCATTGAATATTTCTTTTGCAACTGCTGTATATTTATTTTTTCCAATTTGAATTTCACAGTTTGGATTAGCTTTTAAATTATGATACCAACCTGGATTTGTAGGACTTCCACCTTTTGATGCCACTAGGCAAATCTCATCGCCTTCTTTCATGAATACAAGTACATTTTTTCTTAACAAATTGGTTTTTGCACCGGTTGAGAAAAGAATTAAACAAGGACGACCTTGTAGAAATTTTCCTATTCTTCCATTTGAGTAGATATAAATATAATTATGAAAAAACAAAAAAATAAAAATTAAATATCTTCTCATAAACTTAACTTTATCTTTTTTCTCCATGAACTAAAACTTGTAGGATAAAAATTAATTGGTTCTGCAAGTCTTAATGCTGGAAATTCAACTGATGGAATATTTTGTTTTGTGATTTTTTTGTATTTTGGTACTGGTGCAAATGTAGATGCAAAATTTTTATTTTGTAAATAGTCTTCAGGATTAGCTAAATAAACCTGTAATTCTCTTTTGCTATTTATTTCTTTTAAACAGTCAATTAAAAAATTTAATCTTTTAGTCGATAATTGTAATTTACTTAATAATTCCTTATCGAAAATAAAAATTACGGGAAGTTCGTAATAATAACTCATAGCCGGATCACTGTCGCCAATTGATTCACCTGTAATCCACACAAATGATGGAGGAGTGCTGTTGTTTTCTTTTATTTCTTTTGGACCAAATACTTTTTGTTCGTCTACTTTAAAATCATGATCTATTTTTCCAGAAATATTAGTATCAGGCCAATCTTGTATGGGGCAGTTATATTTCAATTCACAACCATTACATAACTGTGGTCCTCTCTTTTCAACTTGAAATTTAGAAAATCCATATGGCTTTCCCGTTTGAGATCCCATTACCCAATGCCAACCTAATCTGTTTGCAAAACGTGAACCATCAATCAAATGTTGAAACATATAATCCTCATATTTATTCCAATCATTACCAACTCTTAAAGAATTATGAGATGCAAACCACATTCGCGTTTGATTAACCATGTAACCTGTTTTTTCTAGCTCATCTTCGATTGCAGTAATACAATTCATATTTTTATAATTATCCGCATTTGAATTAGGTTTTTCTATTTTGTAGTTGAGAAATTTTTTTGATTTTTTACCAATTATTGCGTACAAATGTCTTGAAAACTCCTGCCAAAGAAGTTCATCTTGGAATTTAGTTCTATCTTTATATTCAAATTTCTCAACTGCTCGCCATACTTCAGAAAGACTTAGTAAGCCGTGTCGTATATAAGGTGATAGATAAGATGAACCCCTTGAATTTGTAGGGTATACATTATTCCGTTTTGTAGCGTATTTGTTAATATCTAGCTGATTTAATGCATTATCAGCATTTGATTGGCCACCTGACAAAAATGGATAGGTGAAGTCATCGCAACAAAGTCCACTAAAGTATTTTTTTATTATTTCTGCATTATCAAGTTGTAGATCAATTAAAGACATTAAACGTATTTAGTACTTATCTTGTCCGATTCGTATATTTACAACTGTTAAAACTTCCTCAATATTTTCTATATCAAAATTTACTCTCTGCCCCTGCCTTAGTGTTCTAAATATAGATCCTTTTAAGGATCCAGGTGCAAGAAAGACTTCTGTTTTATCAGTGTCTAATAAAATAATTCCATTACCCGTATTTGGGTCATAAGACTTAACAACACCTTGAGCCATTAAACTTTTTCGCCTCTACTTCTAATTTCTTTAACTACAGACTCAATTCCACGCTTGTCAATTACTTTGTTGCCTTTTGTACTAACTTTAAGCTTTACCCATCTATTTTCACTTGCAAGCCAATATTTTTTAGTTTGAATATTTGGTTTAAACCATCGATTGTTTCTTTTATGAGAAAAAGATACATGTTTACCTGATCTCGGCTCTCTTCCAGTTACTTGACATCTATTTGACATTATATTTTCCTCTAAATTACATTTATAACTATAACTAATTTATTAATTTGTAGGTACTTTCATTTTAAAACTTTTTAGGTAATGTTTGATTGTGGTTGAAAGAAGCTTAAATTACTTGGATAATATAAAACTTGATTCTTTAAAGGGATTGGGTGAAAAAAGATATTCAAATCTTAAAAAAAACAACCTTTCTTCTGTTACTGATTTGATTAGATATTATCCAAAAAAGCATATTGATAGATCAAAAATAAAGTCAGTTCAGGAAATTGATCAATCAGATATTGAAAAAGATGTAACAATAATTGGTACGATAGTAAATGTATCGGTTTTTACAACTAAATCGCGGTTAAGAATAACAACTCTTTCAATAAAAGACAGTACGGGTTCATTAAAAGCGAAGTGGTTTGGTCCCCAATACATCGAATCTAGGTTTAAGGAGGGCGAAGATGTTGCTATTTCTGGAAAACCCGAAATAAAAAAAAGAGGCTCTATAGAATTTAAAAATCCTACAATTGAAAAATTTGCTGATATTGAAGAACTAAGTGAGACAGGATCTTTAATTCCAATGTACCCAAAAGTAGATGGTGTTTCAAGTGGTGTGATTAGAAAAGCAGTAAAAGACGCATTGGCAATTATAGATATTGCAAAAGAGGAGTTTCAGCCCGGAATTGAAGATATGCTTCCGGATGAGATTGTAAAGAAAAATTCGCTTTTTACCAGAACTCAAAGCTTTAAATCAATTCATTTTCCTAAAACTATTGAAGAATATCAACAAGCAAGGGAAAGACTTGCACTAGATGAATTTATTTACTTACGTTCCATATTTGAAAATTTGAAATCTGAGTTTAAAACTAAAAATAAAGGACCCAAATATAATTTTAAGAATTCATTTGTTGATTCTTTTGTAAAAGACTTACCCTTCATTCTTACTAAATCACAAGTAAAAGCTTATGAAGAAATCCTTGAAGATTTGAAAAATGATTATCCTATGAAAAGGTTGCTTCAAGGTGAAGTTGGTTCGGGAAAAACTGTTGTTGCTGCAATTTCAATATATGCTGTCGTAAATTCTGGTTATCAAGTTGCACTTATGGCACCAACAGAAGTATTGGCTGAACAACATTTGAATTCATTAAATGAGTTTTTAAGAGATACAGATATTGAAATTAATTTTTTAACATCCTCTGTTAAAGATAGGAGCCAAGTCATGAATAATATATCTGATGGCAAGCCAGGATTATTTATAGGTACGCATGCTTTAATACAAGATAAAATATACTTTACCAATTTAGGTCTTGTAATTATTGATGAGCAACAAAGATTTGGAGTTGATCAAAGAAAAAAACTAATTTCAGATTCTCAAATAACTCCTGATCAACTTGTAATGACAGCAACACCAATACCAAGAACTACTGCTTTATCTTTATATGGTGATCTTGAAATATCATCAATAAACGAATTACCACCCGGTAGGAAGCCTATTATTTCACATTTATATAGTGGTTTAAAAAAAGATAATGAGAAAGTTTTCGAAAAATGCGCAAAACACTTAGACGATAATTCACAGATATTTGTAGTTTGTCCATACATAGAAGAGAGCGAATCGTCTGATATACAGGCAGCAGAAAAGGTTTTTTTAGAATATTCAAAAAGATTTATGAAATATAACGTTGTTCTTTTGCATGGAAAGATGTCATACGAGCAAAAAGAAATGATTATGAGATCAATGCAGGAGGGCTCAATAGATATTCTTGTCTCAACTGTAGTAATAGAGGTAGGTATAGATATTCCAAATGCCACATTAATGATTATTGAAAGTGCTGAGAGATTTGGCCTTAATCAATTGCACCAACTAAGAGGTAGGGTCGGAAGAGGTGAAAAACAATCAGAGTGTATATTTCATGTTACAAATAAAAAATCTCTCAACACTATTAATGAAGAAGGCGTAAAAAGACTAGAAGCTATTTCAACAATGAGTGACGGTTTTAAATTATCAGAAATAGATTTAGAAATACGAGGTGAGGGAAAAGTGACAGGTAAGAACCAATCAGGAAGATCAGACTTAAAAATAGCTGATTTACGTTACGATTATGCCCTACTACTTCAATCCAAGAAAATTTATGATCATATTAGAAGTTCAGAATCGTCAAATAAAGTCTTTGAAGAAGCGAAATTATTATTTCCAAATTATTTTCAAGCAGATGGCACTACATGAGAGTTTTAGCAGGAACTTACAAGTCTAAAAAGATTGAGACAATTAATAGCCCAGACACAAGGCCAATGATGAGTAAAGTTAGAGAAGCAATTTTTAATTCAATCCAGTTCATGATTGAAGAAAAAGATATTCTTGATTTATATTCTGGTTCAGGAAGTTTGGGTATTGAAGCATTGAGTAGGGGTGCAAATTATGTTACATTTGTTGATTTTTCTAAAGAATGTATTTTAATTCTTAATAAAAATGTTGAAAATATATCAAATAACTTAAGTATTGTAAATTCATCTGTTAATTCCTTTATTAAAAATTCTATCAATCAATATGAACTTATTTTTTACGACCCTCCTTTTGAACTTGATACAGAGATCGTGAACGAAGAAATTTTAATCATTGAACAAATTTTAATCAATAATGGGCTTTTAATTATTCATAGGCATAAATCTTCGGAAAAAATAAATTTTTCAAAAAATTATGAATTACATAAGGAAAAAAATTACGGGCAAAGTAAAATTCTTATATTGAGGAGAATATGAAAATTTTAATTCCTGGTTCATTTGATCCACCTACTAACGGTCACATAGATGTAATCAATAGGTGTTCTGAAATTTTTAATGAGATTATCGTTGGAGTTGTTGTTAATCCATCAAAGGAGTCATTATTTACACCAGAAGAAAGATCGGAAATGCTTTTAGAAATTTGTAAAGAAAAAGAAAATGTAAAAGTAAAAAGCTTTGAAGGCCTGTTAGTTGATTTTGCTTCATCAGAATCAGTTAACGCTATTGTCAAAGGACTAAGAGCAATGACAGATTTTGACTACGAATTTCAAATGGCACAAGCTAATTCAACTTTAAAAGGATATGAAACAATATTTATTCCATCTTCTCCTGAATATGGTTACTTATCAAGTTCAATGGTGAAAGAAATTCATTCATATGGTGGAGACATCAAGTCTTTAGTACCTGAATATGTATTAGAGAGAATGAACAATGTCTGAAGCAGAAATTAATTTCGAAGATATTGCAAAAGGTAAAGTCAGGATAGATATAGTTGATAAACTAGAAAATTTACGGGCAAGTCTCGAATCAAATTCACTTACTGGAAGAGTCAATAAAAAAGAAATTATAAACAATATAGATGAAATAATTGACACAATTCCAGTGGAACTTCGAACTGCAAGATGGATTGTCAGAGAGCAGGAGTCATTTATAAGTAAGGCAAAGGATGAGTCCAAGGAGATTGTTGAAGAAGCAAGGCGTGAATCCGAAAAGTTAATTCAAGAATCTTATGTACTGCAAGAGGCAGTAGTTGAAGCAAATGCAATAATTAAACAAACTGAGTTAGAAGCTCAATCTTACAGAGCAAATATTGAAGATACTGTAGATAATAAGATGGAGGAAATTCAAAGCAAAATTAATCAGTTAATAGATTTTTTGGATAAAGAGAGAACAAAACTCAGGCAACCACGTGATATAGAGAAACCTTAAAATGAAATTAAATACCAAAATTAAGTCAATTGACTTGATCTCCTCAAAGGATAAGATATATTTCGATCGCGAAGGTACATTCCCCATCAATTACGGTAATAATGTTATTGATGATAATCAGCAAATAAATTTTCACTCGGAAATTGAAATAATTGATGGTAGGCTAACTTGTTTAATTGACATTAATTTTAAATATCAGAGAAATTGCGGTAGATGTTTAGAAATTTCAAATACCGATGATATAAATTCATCAACAATAACTTTGAATATTTATGGAGAAAATGATTATGAAATAAATTATGGCGATGAATATTATGATTTATCACCTTTTATTTCTGAAATGATTATAGAAAAAATGGATATAAATTATATTTGTGATCAAAAATGTAAGGGACTTTGCTCATTTTGTGGGATAAATAAAAATAATTTTAGTTGCAATCATAATGAAAAAAATTCAAAAGAAAGTCCATTTTCTTCTCTAAGTCAGCTAGATTTGTAGTTTGAAAGGAATATAACTATGGCAGTACCAAAGAAAAAAATGTCTAAATCTAGAACTAGACGTAGAAAAGCAACTCATAAAGTTTCAAAACCGCATTTTGTAGTTGACCCAGAGACTGGTGTTGCAAAACAGTCGCATAGGGTTAATCCTACAGATGGAACTTATAACGGTCGACAAGTTAAAGAACCAGAAGTAAGCTAAAAAAATTATGAATACTATTGCCGTAGATGCAATGGGTGGTGATTCAGCACCTGTAGAAACTGTCAAAGGTGCAATTAAAGCAAAAGAAAATGGCGTTAATGTTGTATTGTGTGGTGACGAAAATTTAATCAAACCTTATCTAGGTTCTACAGAAATACCTGTCTACCATTTTCCTCAGGTAATTTCAATGGACGAAGATCCACTTAAAGCTGTAAGGTCTAAAAAAGAAGCATCAATAAATGGATGTATGCAGTTGTTAAAAGAAAAAAAGGTAGAGGCAGTATTTTCTGCGGGATCTACCGGAGCAACCCTAATAAGCGCAATTACAATTTTAGGAAAGCAAAAAGGCGTAATTAGACCCGCAATTGCTTCAGTCTTACCAACTGTTGAAAGAAATGTGATATTGCTTGACTCAGGTGCAAGTTTAGATGTTAAACCTAAAGTCCTTTATCAATTTGCTGTCATGGGATCAAAGCTCGCCGAAGCTCTTTTTGATATTGAATCTCCAAAAATTGGACTATTAAATAATGGTGAAGAAGAGTCTAAGGGTAGAGAACTAGAAAAATCTGCATTTAAACTTTTAAATTCAAGTTCTTTAAACTTCGTTGGAAATATAGAAGGTAGAGATTTTGCAACTAATAAGGTTGATGTATTTGTTACTGATGGATTTACAGGTAATGTCGTATTAAAAACTTTAGAGGGAACTGCAAAACTTCAACAAAACCTAATATCTGCTTCTCTGAAACAAAATCTATTTAAACCTTTATTACCATCAGTCAAGAAAGCATTAAAACCTGTGAGGGATCAATTAAACCCTGATAAAACAAATGCTTCTTACTTATTAGGCGTAGATGGTTTAGTAACAATTGGCCATGGTTCATCTAAGCAGGAAGCAATTATGAATGGTATTCAATACACAAGTGAATCCATCAAGAAAGATTTTATTGGTAAATTTTCTGACGCCATTAAAGAGTTATGAGTAATTTAGAAGATTTAGAAAAAAATATTGGCTACAAATTTAAAAATATAACTTTTTTAAAGATTGCTTTAACACATAAATCATATTTAGATGAGTATCCAAACTTACAATCAAATCAAAGATTTGAATTTTTTGGTGATGCAATACTAGATTTTGATCTAACGGAATATTTATTTGAAAATTATCCAGAATTGGACGAAGGAAGTCTTACGAAAATTAGATCTAGCGCTGTTAATCAGTTTTATCTTGTTGAATTAGGAAAAAAAATAAATATTGGCAAGTATCTTTATTTAGGCTCAGCAGAAGATTCAACCGGAGGAAGACATAAAGATTCAATTATTGAAGATGCTCTGGAAGCTTTAATTGCTGCTTTATATTTTGATGGTGGTCTAAAAGCTGTAAATGATTTTGTTTCAAAATTTATTTATCCAAGCATAAAGGACCTATCTCTAAATCCTGGACAAAAAGATTACAAAACAAGATTACAAGAATACTTTGCTAAAAAGGGGTTAAAAGTAATTTATCAAGATAGTTCACATGGTCCTGACCATAATAAAAATTTTTCATCTGAAGTTTTATTAAATGATGAGATAATTGGCGCTGGAGATGGAAAATCTAAAAAAAGTGCTCAACAATCTGCTGCAAAAGATGCTTTAGCTAAATTAGATGCCTGAATTACCTGAAGTTGAATCTATACGAAGAGTTTTAAAAAATTCTTTAATAAATCAGAAATTACAAAAATATAAAATATTTGATCAACGAATAAATAGATTTAACATTGTTAATCCTAGAAACTTAGGAGTTTTACTTGAGATAAATAGAAAAGGAAAGATTTTACAATTTAACTTTAAAAACAATTCAATATTTTTTCATTTAGGAATGAGTGGAAGATTAGATCTAAATGGTATAAAAAATAAACATACACACGGTATATTTTTTTTTGATAAAGACATTTTACTTTATGATGATATTCGAAAGTTTGGATATATAAAGATTCTTAAAAATGATCTAGCAAATAAACAATTTTCCACTCTAGGTCCAGACGCACTTTCATTGTCAAAAATAGATAAATTCTTTGTAATGAATAAAGCAAAAAAAAGTTCGACGAGTATTAAAAAATTCTTACTAAATCAAAAAAATATAAGCGGACTAGGAAATATTTATGTTAATGAAATTTTATTTCTTGCTGGCATTCATCCACACTCAGTATCTTTTAAATTAAAAGACATAAATTGGAATGATATATTTTTATATACAAAGAAAGTTTTAAAAAAGGCTATTAAAAATAATGGAACAACCTTAAGTGATATGACTTATGTTCTACCACAAGGTGTATATGGTAACAACCAAAATAATTTGTATATTTATTCAAAAGATAAGTGTTTTTCATGTTCAAATAAAATTGATAAGATATTTATAGATTCTAGAGCTACTTATGTGTGTAAAAAATGTCAGAAGATAATAAATTAACAGTTAATTTATATAGGGATGGTTCTATAGAGTCTTCTCATGAAGTAAATCTTTACTCAAACAAAAAACAATATGACGATTATTTTTTTCCTAGGTCTTCAGTCAAACCAATGCAAGTGATTCCTTTATTGCTGGAGGCATCAAATCAAAATATTGAATTTACTTCTGAAGAGATAGCCTTGTTTGCAGCATCACATTCTGGTCAAGTTGAGCATATAGAACTATTAAAAGAAACAGCAAAAAAATTTAAAGTTGATTTAGATAACATAATTTGTGGGCCACAGCGACCTTTTCATGATGAAACTGCAGATAATTTGCTAATTTTAGGTGAGAAATATACTAAATTGCACAACAATTGTTCTGGCAAGCATTTATCAATGTTGATATTTTCTAAATTATTATCTGTTGATAGCAGTAATTACTATGATTTAATTCATAAAACCCAAGAAATCACAAAGCAGTACTTTATCGAAATATTTGAAAATGAAGATATTGGATTTGGTATTGATGGATGTGGTCTGCCAGCAATTAATTTAAATGTAACAAATTTTTTAAACTCGATAAAATTTATGCAAAAAACTCGAAGTGCTGAATCTTGGAATAAAGTATTTCAAGCTTATTTAGCTCATCCAGAAATAATAGGTGGCGAAAATAGAACGGATACAAATATAATAATAAATTCAGAACGAAAACTTTTAGCAAAATCAGGTGCAGAAGGAGTATTGTTTGTTACTGATAATAGCGAATCCTTTATATTTAACTGTACAGACGGTAGCAAAAGAGGAGTAGATTTGGCTGCGTCTTACTTTTTATATTCAAATGGCTGGATAAATAAAAAGCCTTTTGAATATCTTGATAATATATACACATCAAACAGGCAAAATACGCGTGCTGTAGAAATAGAAGTAGTTTAAAAAAAATTCAAAAATAAGAAATTTAATCCAATTATTACTAATATATAAGTAACAACAGGGTAATAAATGTATTTAAAATCATTAGATATTAATGGGTTCAAGTCTTTTGCAGAAAAGACAACTATTCAATTATCAGACGAAGTAAATGTTATTGTTGGACCTAATGGTTCAGGCAAGTCAAATGTAGTAGATGCAATATCTTGGGTATTGGGAACCCAAAGCCCCGCCACTCTTAGAACTAACAAGATGGAAGATGTGATATTTGCTGGTACTGAAAAATTATCAGAAAAAGGATTTGCTGAAGTCTATTTAAATTTCGAAGTTGATGAACAAAAATTTAACGGAAATAGTGAAATTTCCATAGGAAGAAAACTGTTTAGAGATGGTACTTCTGAATACTTTATGAATGGCTTAAATTGCAGATTGTTAGATATTCAAGAGTTTTTAAGTGACGTAGGTATAGGTAAACAGCAACATATCATAATTTCACAAGGTCAAATCGCTGAAATATTGAATTCAAAGCCTGAGGATCACAGATTAACAATTGAAGAAGCTTCAGGAATTTTACCTTTAAGATCGAAAAAAGAAAAAGCGCTCAAGAGAATTGAATCTGGTGATAAAGAAATCAAAAGAGCTAAAGATGTTTTACGTGAGATTAGAAAACAACTGAAGCCTCTACAGGAACAAGCTGAGCAGGCAAGGCTTCATGAAGATGTAACAAATCAACTAAAAGATAGAAATATAAAACTACATACTTTGCTTTATAGAAAATTTCAAAATGAATATGAAGATTTAAAAATCAAAGAAAATGAACTTTCAAATTCAATTGAGTCTATTGAGTTAAAAGTTGAAAATTTGAAAAAAGAAAAACTAAGAATAAATAATGAACTTGGCGATGGAGTTTCCATTGGCTCTACATTTAAAGAATATTCCTCAAAAATTAACAATGTTACTGAACAATTAAGATCAATTGCTCAAGTGGCAAATGAAAGAAAAGATAATTTAGAACGTGAAGATTTTAGGAATATAGAGCAAATTAATAAAATTTCAAAAAAAATAGATCAAAATTCAGATCAGATAAATATGCTTTCTAATCAGTTGGTGTCTAAACAATATTCTTTAAAGAATCTTCAATCAACTTATGATGATTTAAAAACACAACTCGAGTCTGTTATTAAGAAATCTTCTGCATCAAAAGAAGTAAATGAAGCATTGCTAGAAAATGAAATTAAGTCATTACAAAAGAACATATCTGAAACATCACAAGATTTAGGAGTACTAAATCTTGAACTTAGTAAGTGGGAGAGCGATGTTAAAAATTCAGAAGACCTTTTACAGAAATTTAATAATGATATTAAAAGCACTGAATTTAATATTTCTTCAAAAGATGAATATGTTACTTTTCATCAAAATATCTTGAATAGGGAATTTAACTCATCAAAAGAAAAAATAAATCAAATAACTTCTAAGAATGAAACTATGGAAAGAGAATTAAGTCAAAAAGAAGTATTGCTTTCTGGAATTAATCAAAATGAAGAGTTCAAAATTGATATAAATAATCAAAAGATTGATTTAGAAAAACAGATTGAAAATTTAGAAAATCAAATAACTTCAATTTCTAACCAATTAGTCACTTCTCAAGAAAGAATCAAAAATCTTACGGAACAAAATAATGAATTTCTTAATGAAAAAGAAAAAATCTCATCTACTAAAAATGCCACTTCAAAATCAGATTTAGAAAAGCTTGTTTCTGAAATAAAAGACTTTATTACATTTACAAATAAAACGAGTAATTTATTAGCTCAAAAATCTGAAGAGTTTGATGATAAGTATGGAAATACTAATAAAAAAATTCAGAAAATTGATTCAGAAATTGAACAGTTAAATAAAAATTATTTTGATATAAAAGAGGAAAAAACCGCAGTAGTAATTAAACTATCTGAAAATCAAGTTTCTACTTCATCTCATTTTTCTACATTAAAAAATATTTATGGTTTGAATGACGAAAGTCTTATTCATGTACAAACTGATGGATTGATTCAACATACTTTAGAAAATGAAATAAAAAATTATGAGACTCAATTAGAAAATATAGGTACAGTAAATTATTTAGCTAAAGAAGATTTTGAAACCTTAAATTCAAGACATGAAGAAATAACAGGAAACATAGAAGACTTAAATTTAGCCAAAAAAGAATTGAATTCACACATTAAAGAAATTGAAAATGAAATATCATTTAGAATTGAATCTTCATTTAATTCAATTTCAGTGCATTTTTCTGAAATATTTGAAACTTTGTTCCCTGGAGGAAAAGGATCTTTGTCATTCACAGATAAAGAAAATATTTTAGAAACTGGAATTGATATTTCGGTACAACCTAAAGGTAAAAAGGTTAAGAAATTAAGTTTATTATCTGGTGGAGAAAAATCTTTAGCTGCAATAGCATTCTTATTCTCTATATTTAAGTCATTCCCAAGCCCTTTTTATATACTTGATGAAGTTGAAGCTGCACTCGATGATGCTAATTTACATAGAATGATTAACTTATTAAAGCATGTAAAGGGAGATGCTCAATATATTATTGTTACACACCAACAGCAGACTATGCATGCTGGAGATGTTTTATATGGGGTTACTATGGAGCCAGGTTCTGGATCAAGAGTGTTTACAAAAACTAAAGCAGATTTTGAAGAGTTGATAAACAAATCATGAATGATCAAGAATTAGCACAATTAGCTAGAGATACTGCAAAAAAAGCTTATGCACCATATTCAAATTTTAGAGTTGGAGCAGCACTTATTGCAGATTCAGGAAATGTATATACAGGTTGCAATATAGAAAATGTATCTTATCCGGCAACTGTTTGTGGAGAGGATGTAGCTGTACTCAAAGCCATTTCAGAAGGTGAAACAAAAATTGATATATTAGCTGTGGCATGTATTGATGCAGATGAAGAAGCAATATTTCCTTGTGGTGTTTCTAGACAGCGAATGTCAGAGTTTGGTGTTGAGGATGTAATTGTTGTTCACAAGGACAGTTTTGAAAAATATAAATTCGACGATGTGCTCCCGTACAATAATAAAATTCAGTTTAAAGATTAAATATTGTCGTTCAATTTAGGTATAACACTTAGCGTGTCACCGACTATGCCTAAATCTGCTAATTGAAAAATAGGGGCTTCCTCATCCTTATTAATAGCTATCACAAATTTTGAATCTTTCATACCAACTTGATGCTGAGTTGCTCCAGAAATCCCACATGCAATATATACATCTGGCTTTACAGTTTTTCCTGTTTGTCCTACTTGTTGTGAATAAGGCATCCAACCAGCATCAACTATTGCTCTAGTACCACCAATAGCTGCATTTAATTTTGAAGCTAGTGTTTCAATTAATTCCAAATTCTCTTTGTCAACCATGCCTCTACCAGCTGATATAACAACTTTAGAATCTTCAAGTTGTGGACCAGATTTTTCTTCAATAAATATATCAAAAACTTCTAAATCACTGCCGTCTAAATCAATAGTTTCAAAATCGTCATTAAAATTTACCTCAACAGGGTCAAATGCTTTTGGTCTTATTAGTAATAATGATTGATCTGAATTAATTTTTGTTTTGTATAAACTTTCCCCACCATTTATAGAATTCACAGTGGATACATTTCCTGATGCAACATCAAAATCAATAACATTTGATACTGGACTACTGTTTAAATCTACAGATAAAAATGAAATTAAATCCCTGCACATGTATGTTGAAGATCCAAGAATTAAATTGATTTCCTCATTTTTAATTATTTCAGAAATTTTTGTTGCAGCTTTTGATAAATTTAATGAATTGTTTTGTCTTTTTAGATAAGTTTGTTTACAAAGATCAACACCGATTGATGGATTTTCGTCACTGCCGACAGTTACAACTTGAACATCTAATTCTAAGGACTTTGCTTTACCTAATATTTCCAAAGTTCCAGAACTTAGGTTGTTATTTATAATTTCTCCAATTATTAAAGTTTTCATATTACTTTTAACTCTTTCAATTTATTTACAATTTCTTGATAGGCTTCACCTTCATCAGTAATTTTCTCACCGGATTTAGAATTTTCGACTGTTTCAATATCTATGAATTCAAGATTCTGAGTTGTGTTAATGCTTAAGTCACTGATTGAAACTTGTTCTATTGGTTTGGACTTAGCTGCCATAATATCTTTAAAGTTTGGGTATCTTGGTTCAACCCCACCTGCAGTTACAGATATAACGCATTTTTCTGGCATATTTAATTTTTCAGAGCCTTCTACAGTTTGTCTAGTTAATGTAACGTTATCATTAATTTCAACTGCTTTTACATATGAAATACATTCTAAGTCAAGATATCTTGAAACTTGCTGTGGAACGGTGCCAGAATAACCATCTGTAGACTCAGTGCCAAATATTACAATATCTGCTGACAGGGATTTAGCTAATTCACTAAGAACATTTGCAGTCATTAATGAGTTCGCACCTTTTAAGGATTCGTCATCAACAAATACAGCTTTGTCTGCGCCCATTTGAAGTGCTTGTTGAAGACCCTTCTGTGTTCCAGATGGTCCCATTGAGATTATTGTGACTTCTGCATCAAATTTTTCTTTTAACTGAAGAGCAACTTCAATTCCATATCTGTCGGTATCATCTAAGACTTGTTCTTCAGGTCTTTCAATTGTTCCATTACTGTAGGTAACTTCATTTGCTGGATCAGGGATTTGTTTGGCACAAACTGCAATTTTCATATCTATATTTTAATTTATGTTTTTAATTATCTGAATTTAATTCAGATAAAAATTCCTTCATAAACCCTTGTAGTTTTTGTTTTGACTTATCAGCAATTTCAACAACTTCTTCATGGTTTAGTGGATCTTTACTTATTCCTGCTGCAAGATTTGTAACAAGAGAAAAAGCACTGATTTCCATACCAGCATGTTTGGCAACTATTGCTTCAGGAACAGTTGACATTCCAACTAAGTCAGCTCCAATATTTTTTGCATATTGAACTTCTGCTGGCGTTTCGTACGATGGTCCCGTGAACCATGCATAAATTCCTGTCTTAAATTGAAAATGATTTTCTGATACCTTCTCGGCAAGTTTTAAGAAATTTCTACTATAAACTTCAGACATATCTGGAAATCTTGGACCAAATGTATCAAGGTTCTTGCCAATTAATGGATTATCTCCGGTTAAATTTATATGGTCCGTGATTGAAATTATATCTCCAGGAACATAATTATCTGATATACCACCAGCTGCATTTGTTAGTACAAGGTTTTTTACACCAAGCAATGAAAAAGCTCTAATAGGAATTACGAGTTCTTGGATAGGGTATCCTTCATAATAATGTGCTCTTCCTGACAAAATTGCAGTTAATTTATTATTAATAGACACTAAAGATAACTTACCGGCATGTCCTTCAATTGATGGAGTTAAAAAATTAGGAATATCTGAGTAATCTACTTGGCTTAATGGTTCATAGTTATTTTCAAAACCCCCCATCCCTGAACCTAAAACAATCATCGTATCTATGTTTTTATTATTGGTAAATGTACTTATAAAGTCTTTAGCTTCGTTTATTTTTTCAATCATATGTTTACAGATTAATAATCTATATTTGATTTAAAAAGCTTTTACCAGGGAATATATTTTCTAAATTAAAAAATTCTGAAACAGTAGAGGCTATATTTGCAAAGCTTTCAACATCTCCAATATAATTTGCTTTACCGTTATTTTTATACGCAACAAATGGAACATATTCCCTTGAATGGTCAGTTTTTCCATCTGTTGGATCTGTACCGTGATCTCCAGTTAAAATAAGCAAGTCATTTTCGTTTAATAATTCAATAACTTTTTCTATACCTTTATCGATTATTTGTAAACCTTTGTAATAACCATCAGGATCTTCTCTGTGTCCATACAACATATCTAGGTCAACTAAATTAACAAAAGTAAAATCATTATCTCCGGATTCAACTTCTTTTAACAAAAAGTCAATACCATTTTGATCTCCTTCAGTGTGGACATAACTACTAAGAAATTCAGTTCCAAACAAATCAGTAATCTTTCCTATTCCGTAAGTTTTTAAATTATTTTTTGATACATAACTTAGAAGTGTTTCTCCAGGTGGATTCATTCCAAAATCTTTCCTATCATAAGTTCGTTCAAAAGCGTTAATAGGACCTCTAAATGGTCTAGCGATGACTCTTCCTATATTGTATTGATTGCAGTGCTTTCTAGAGATCTCACAAATTCTATAAAGCTCTTCAAGACTGCATATTTCTTCATGGGCAGCTATTTGAAAAACTGAGTCACCAGATGTGTATAAAATAAGTTCTTTGGTTTGAATGTGTTGTTCACCAAGGTCTTTAATAATTTCAGTACCTGAAGCATGAATATTCCCAATAAATTTATAATCAATTTCATCTTCTATCTTGCTGATAAGTTCATGAGGAAATCCATCAGGAAATGTTTCAAACTCCTGTGTTGTAATTAAACCTGCAATTTCCCAATGCCCCGTGGTTGAGTCGTTTCCTATAGATACTTCAGAAAGCCTACCAACAGTTGCATTGTGCTCAGTACCTAGTCCTAAAACATTAGTAATCTTCCCAAATCCTAATTTATCAAAAGTGGGTAAATCTACACCTTGAACATGCTTTGCGACATTACCAAGTGTATTTACACCTTCGTCTCCATATTGTTTTGCATCTGGTGCTTCACCAACACCTAAAGAATCTATTACAACAAGAAAACACCTTTTCATTAGGTTGTTCCGAAAAGCCTGTCTCCCATATCACCTAGTCCAGGAACTATGTACCAATTCTCATTAAGTTTTTCATCTATTTTTGCAGTTACTAAGGTAATGTCACTGTGCTCCTTTTTCAATCTTTCAATACCTTCTGGAGCAGAGATAACTGTTAAAGCAATTATGCTTTTAGGATTGTGTTCTTTGACCTTGTCTATTGCAAATGAAAGAGAACCGCCAGTAGCAAGCATAGGTTCTAGAATAAAAACATTTTTATTTTCTAAGTTTGGTAAATTCTCGTAATAATACTCAGGCGTAGCGGTCTCTTCATTTCTTTGAACTCCGATGTATCCAAAAGATGTACTAGGTAGTAGGTTTTTTACACCATCAACAAGTCCTAGGCCTGCTCTTAAAACTGCTATAGCAACATTCTCATTTTCAATTTCTACTCCATTCATGCTTGTTAGAGGTGTCTCTATAGATTTTATTTTTGTTGATATATTTTTTGTACCTTCAATAAAAAGTAAATATGACAATTTAGAAGAGTACTCTCTAAAATTCTCAAAATCTGTTTGCTTGTCTCGAATTATCGTTAGATAGTGATCTTTTAAAGGATGTGAAATTTCAATTACTTGCATCAAAATTAGGTTAGCAAAACATTAAATCTTTTCTAGTTATTTTTATGAAGAAGTTAATCTATTTTATATACGTTTTATGTCACACTTCATGTAAGATAATGTATTGCAATTTAAATAAAGGAAATTAATGCCTGTAAGAATAAGACTTGCTCAAAGAGGTAAGAAAAAAAATAGAACATTTCGTGTGATTGTTGCTGACTCTCGATCACCTAGGGACGGTAAATTTATTGAAGATTTAGGTTTTTACGATCCACACCACAATCCATCAATGGTTGAGATAGATGTAGACAAAGCTGTAGATTGGTTAGATAAAGGAGCACAACCTTCAGAAAGGGCTCAAAAAATATTAGAAATTTCAGGTGCATGGGCTCAATGGCGCTCTACTAAAGGGGAGGTTGTTTCAGTACCACAAGCTCCTGAAGAAAAAATTAAAAGCAGTTCAAAAGCTAATAAGAAGCAGCAAGAAAATGATTTAAAAGAAGAGAATAACAATGAATCAGAAGAAGAGTCATCTAGTAAGGAAGAAGAATAATGGCGTCAGGTACAATTGTTAAAAATGTTGTTGAATACATTGTGAATCAGATCGTAGAAGATACTAAATCTGTCAAAGTTGATGTCGCAGACTCTGATGACGAAAATATAACTATAGAGGTTAGGACTTCTCCTGACGATATGGGAAGAGTCATTGGTAAAAGAGGAAGAGTCGCTAGAGCAATCAGAACTGTTGCACAAGCTGCAGCTGATGAAGAAGGATTACAATCCTCTGTAGAATTTATTGACTAATCAAAACTATTTTCTTATAGGCAAATTAGGTAAACCACATTCCTTAAAAGGTTTTCAATATATAAATATTGAACACTTTTTTCGTAATTTTGATTTAAAAGAAATTACATTACAGATTGATGGCGTTAATTTTGTAGTTGAGGAATTTAAAAGACATTTAAAAAATAGAAATTTAATTAAATTTCATTCTTATGACACGATTGAGTCAATTAGTGAATTAAGAAATATGGATGTAAAAATTAATAAAAATTTACTCAGTACATTTATTAATGAAGATAAATTACCTTGGCCTGGTTTTTTTACAGGTCAAGAATTAGAATGTAACAATTACAAGTTGTTAAGTTATGAGGTGTTAAATAACATTTATTTTTGCAAAATTAGTGGTATAGAAATGAGTGTCCCGTATAACAGTAGTTTTTTTAATTTCAAAAACAATAATTTAACACTATTAGATAGCAGCTTAACTATTTAACCATCCAAACAATTTTATGCTTACAGGATCTTCAAGCATGTTCTCTGGATGCCATTGTATTCCTACTGCATCCCATCCACTTGTTACTTCTACACCCTCAATAACACCATCAGATGATTTAGCAGTTATCTTTAAGTCTTGACCTAGTTTGTTTATTGCCTGATGATGAATTGAGTTGACTTGTATTTTATTTTCCTGAATTATTTTATATAATTTTGAATTATCCTCAATATTTATATCATGAATATGCGAACGTGCATCATCAAAAGGTTTGTCATGATCAACTTTAGTGAATCCATTATCTTTAAGATCTTGATATAGTGTTCCGCCTTTATAAACATTCAGTAATTGATGTCCTCTACATATAGCAAGTGTTTTAACATTGTGTTCTTCTGCAGATTTAAGCATTGCTAATTCAGTGTTATCCCTATGATCTGAAATTCTTATTGTTTTTTCAAGCTTTTCTTCTCCATAAGAATTTGGGTTAATATCACCACCACCTGAAATTATTATCGCATCAAATTTTGATACGTCTATTGATTTTGAATTTTCGTGTGGACCAAAAATTACGGCAGTATTTCCATAATTGTTACATGCTTTAACAAAATCTGTATTTATAACAACACATGGAATATTACCAGGTGCCATGTCTACATTTTTAAGACCAGTAGATATTCCTATTAATTTACTCATGGATAAAAACACACTGAACTTCTACACATACATTTAATGGAAGGCTGGAAACACCAACAGCTGATCGTGTTGATTTTTCATTAAAGTATTCTGAAAGTTTATCTGTAAATCCGTTAAGGACTTTTGCGTGGTCCTCAAAACCTTCGTTTGCATTTACAAAACCAATAACATTAACAGGCTGCAAGTTTTGAATAGACCCATGTTTTTTGATTGTTGCAATTGTAAGTTCAGCACATAACTCTGCAGCTTTATAAGCTTCATCTATAGAAATCTCAGTTGGTACTTTTCCTACATATTTATATTCTTCAGTAATAGGAACATGTCCAGATGTGTAAACGTAGTTTCCAATTTTTTTATAGGTAACATAATTTCCAATAGCTTCAGGAGCGATTGGAAAATCTTTATCCATTATTTAAAAGATTTCCTATAAGATCCACAACTCTGTTTGAATAACCCCATTCATTGTCATACCAGCATACTACTTTGACATGATTTCCATCTAGCAATTGAGTTGATGATGCATCGTAAATACTTGAATGTGGATTATTTAATATATCAGTTGATACAAGCGGAATGTCGGAATACTCTAAAATACCCTTTAGCTCGTTATCTGAAGCGTGTTTCACAGCTAAATTTATATCTTCAATTGTTACTGACTTTTCTAATTCAACTACTAAATCAACAACACTTCCATTTGGTACTGGAACTCTCATAGCCATTCCATCTAATTTACCGTTTAATTCAGGTAAAACCATACCAACAGCTTTAGCTGCACCTGTTGAAGTAGGGATTATATTTTGGGTAGCACTTCGGCCTCTTCTAAAGTCACTATGGGTAGTTTCAGCTAATGCTTGGTCGTTAGTATATGCATGAACTGTGGTCATAAGACCAGATTTGATTCCAAAATTATCATCTAGAACTTTAGCTATAGGAGCTAAACAATTTGTAGTACATGAAGCATTAGATACAATTTTATCATCAGGATTCAAATCTCCATCATTCACACCCAGAACTATAGTTGCATCAATTTCATCTTTTGGAGGAACAGTAAGCAATACTTTTTTAGCACCTGCATTCAGATGCTTGTTAAGAGATTCATTATCTCTAAAAATTCCTGTCGATTCAATTACAACATCAACTTCTAACTCACTCCATGGAAGTTCAGCAGGATCTTTTATCGAAGTAAGCTTTATTATTCTTTCATCAACTAAAAGTTTATCTCCATCAACTCGCACATCACTATCTAATATGCCCATAACAGAGTCGTGTTTTAAAAGATATGCAAGGTTTTCATAATTGCCCAAATCATTAATGGCAACGACATTGATATCAGAATTACTTTCAACAATAATTCTTAATATAGAACGTCCAATTCTACCAAAACCATTAATGGCTACATTACCCATCTAAAACACCTGCCCCAGTTTTTTTACTGTATCGACAATTCTAGCCGCATAACCCCATCCATTATCGAACCATATAATGAGCTTAATTTTTTTATTTTTAATAACCATAGTGGCTAATCCATCTACTAAACCAGAGAGTGTACTTCTTACAACATCTGAGGAAACAATTGGATCATACGTTAATCCAATAATATTTTTTAATTCTGATTTAGAAGCATTCTCAATAATTCTATTAATATCTTCAATACTGGACTCGTTTTTGATATCAATTGTCAAATCAACTGTACTTCCATCAGGAATGGGTACTGTCATTGAAGATGAAGCAATTTTACCTTCAATGAATGGAAGAACATTTGCTATAACTTCAGAGGATTTAGTAATATTTGGGATAATATTTTCACCAGCTGCTCTGTTAAGTCTGAATCCTTCACCTGCAACATCTGCTAAACGATTTGAATTTGAATATCCGTGAACAGTTGTAAGAAATGCTCTTTCAACCCCAACTTTACTTTCTAAAGCTTTAAGAATAGGTGCAACTGCATTTGCTGTATTAGAACCTAAGGAAAATGCATTTGAGTTTAAATTTATATCTTCATCATTTGCACCAGGGACATATATTTGAATATCTTTAAAATCTTCTGGAGTTGATGCTACGATAACTTTTTTACAACCTTTTGATAAATGTTTTTCAACATCTTCTTTTGTTTTAGGTTTGCCAGTTGCAAGAACTACGACATCAGTATTGAGTTTATCCCATTTAGCATCATCGCCATCTTTCCAAGTATTAAAAACTATTTCTTTACCATTTACAACAATACCTGTCTCGGAATCTTCAATTTCTGCATCAAGCTGTCCATATATAGTGTCGTACTTTAATAAATAAATTAAATTTGCTTTGTCGGCAGTATCTGAAATTGACACAATGTTAATGTCTTCATCATTCAATGTTTGTCTAAATAGATCTCGGCCTATTCTTCCAAATCCAACTAGTGAAATATTTGTCATTAACCCTCACAAGACTATCGAAAAATTGTTGTTACAATCAACTAATAATATACCTTAAAACAATAATTTATGACAGAATTAACAAGAAATATTCATGATTCAATCTTTGGATCTATGTCCACTGAAGAACTATTAGCTAAAGCATTTGAAAAAAAAGTGAATTACTTTGGAGATAATATAACTTATAGCCCCAAAGTTTTTATTCCGTTAACAACAATGTGTAGAGATAATTGTGGATACTGTACATTTGTAAAATCTCCAAAACAAGGTGGTACCTATTTGAATCAAGCAGATGTTATATCAATAGCTCGAGCTGGTGACAACGCTGGTTGCTATGAGGCTTTGTTTACATTAGGGGATAAGCCAGAACTTAAATGGAATTTTGCTTTAAACCAACTTAACGAGCTAGGCCACTCCTCAACTCATGATTACCTAATTAATTCAATGAAGGTTGTTAATGAAAGATTTAATATATTTCCACATGCAAATCCTGGCTTGATGAGCCGAAAAGAAATTAAAGACTTAAAAAAATATTCACCGTCTGGTGGAATTATGATTGAATCATTTTCAAAAAATATACATGAAAAAGGAAAAGCTCATTACAAAACTAAAACAAAACATATTGATTTAAGGTTAAAAACTCTAAACTATGCATTCGAAGAGAAATATCCAGTTACGACTGGATTACTTCTTGGAGTAACTACAACAAAAGAAGAAATGGTAAACGATATTGCCAATTTAATAACTTATATGAATGAGAATTTAGCAATTCAAGAAGTAATATTACAAAATTTTAGAGCAAAGAAAAACACATTAATGAAAAATGAATCTGAAATAACGAACGATTTATTTTTAAGAATTATTGCAACAACTCGAATTTATGCTCCTGCACATATTTCTTTACAAGTTCCACCAAATCTTTCACCAGATATAATGATATTTTTAAAAAGTGGAATTAATGATTTAGGTGGAATATCTCCACTAACTATAGATTGGGTAAATCCAGACCATTTGTGGCCAAATATAAATAAATTAAAATTAGATGTTTCAAGCACAGGCCAGGTTCTTAAAAAAAGGCTTCCCGTTTATCCTGAATTTATAAAAAAAGAATGGTTAAACAGTAAAATTTACGAAAAAGTGAATAATATTATTGATACAGATGGATATCCAAAAGAGCAAGATGAATAATATATCATTTCTTCGAATCAGACCGTGTGATAACGACAATGAAATATATTTAAACTCAAGAAAAAAAGAGGGCACTTCTACATTTTTATTAAAAAGTAATGTATCAATTAACACAAATGAATTAAACAAAAAAGGATTTCAAACTGTATCTAGAGATATAGATACTGATTCAGATGCGTGGATAATTACTGACAAAAATTGGGAAAAATTTAAATCAATAAATCCAAAAAGACTAATTTATATTTATAAAAATAATATTGAAACTGCACTAGAGATCATTGATAGATTAAAGCCGCATACTATATTAATCTCATCTAGTTCAGACCTTCAATTTCTCAAGTCCATCAACTCAAAAACTAATTTTATTACATCAACTTATGTTGAAACAATTGAAGAAGCAATAGAATTTGCCAATGCAGGAGTTTCAGATTTACTTCTTAGAGACTGGAGCTCAGAACAAATATTAGAACTTCAAAAGGTTGAAGGTTTAAATTTCTATGAAAGAACATTGTTATCACCTATATTTTCAATTGATGAGGCAAGAATTGAATTTGATAAAGAACGATTTTTTAGATTTTTGAATACAAGAAATGTTAGAGGTTTTAAAAGAAAAGAAACAAGCTGGTCTCCGGGAAGTGGAAAAAATATTCCAAGTTTAGATAATTTTGTTTTCAATAATAGAAGCCAAATTAGTCACTCAGAAATTGACTCATTGTTAGAAAGAATATTAGATGGTTACCAAATTAGTAATAACGACTTAAGAATCTTGTTTAATACAGCAGGAAAGAAAATAAATGATATAGCAGCTGTGGCGAATGAGTTAAATTTTATAAAAAACGGAAATAATGTTTCATATGTTAAAAATAGAAATATTAATTATACAAATCAATGTTATTACAAATGTGGTTTTTGTGGATTCTCAAAAGGCCCCAACAGTTTAAATTTAAAGGAGAAACCTTACGCTATTGATATACAGGAAGTAGTTGATAGAACTGTTGAGGCATATGAAATGGGTGCATCCGAGGTATGTTTACAGGGAGGAATTCATCCCGACTATACGGGAGATTTTTATCTAAAAATGGTTGAAGATATAAAATCAGCAGTTCCTAAAATGCATATTCATGGTTTTACTCCTTTAGAGATATGGCAAGGTGCAGAGACAATTAACTTAAGTGTTGAAGACTATTTAAGTCAATTAAAAAAAGCTGGACTTAATACACTCCCAGGCACTGCAGCTGAAATTTTAGATGACAGAGTTAGGAAATATTTGTGTCCCGACAAAATTACTTCTTCGCAATGGGCATATGTAATGGAAGTGGCACATAATTTGGGTATTAAATCAACTGCAACAATTATGTTTGGTCACATTGATGATATTGATTCTTGGGTTAATCATTTTTCATTAATTAAAAATGTTCAAAATAAAACACATGGATTTACTGAAGTTGTACCACTTCCTTTTGTTCATATGGGTTCTCCAATATATTTAAGAGGTAAAAGTATGCCAGGACCTACTTGGGATGAGATCGTTCTTATACATTCTTTAGCTCGGATTTACTTTGTAAATTTAATAGATAACATTCAAGCAAGTTGGGTGAAGCTTGGTCATGATGGTGCAGGTAAGCTTTTGCATGCTGGCGTAAATGATCTTGGTGGTACTTTAATTAATGAAAACATAAGCCGAGCATCAGGAGCAGACCATGGACAAGAAACTACACAAGATCAATTCATACAGATAATTGAGTCCGAGAATAAAAACCCTGTTTTGAGAAATACACTGTACACAGAGTTTATAGAAACTAAAAATTCTTTAGAAAAAAGATGAATTCATATAATGTAATTACGCTATTTCCTGAATTGATAGAAGAATGGAAAAATACTGGGATTATTAACAAGGCATTAAAAAATAATTTGGTAAATATATTTCCTATAAATTTACGAGATTTTGGCATTGGAACATATAAACAAGTTGACGATGCACCCTATGGTGGAGGCCCTGGAATGGTTTTAATGCCCGAACCATTAGATAAAGCTATTCGTTCAACTAAATCAGATGTTAATGTTTTTTTAACTCCATCCGGTCAACAATTAAATGAAAATATTATCAACAACTTGCTTGAATATAAATCAATTAATTTGGTATGTGGAAGGTATGAGGGTTTTGATCAACGAATATTAGAAATTCATTCAGATTATGAAATTTCAATTGGTCAATCAGTTGTTTCTGGGGGAGAGATACCGGCTTTATATCTTCTGGAAGCAATGATTAGAAAAATTCCAAATGTTTTAGGTAACCCTGAATCTCTACTAAGCGAGACTTTCACCGACAACAAAATTGATTTTCCAGTCTATACAAGGCCTGAAGTTTTTAGAGACAAAAAAGTTCCAGAGGTACTTTTATCCGGAAATCATCAGAAAATAGAAGAATGGAAAAAGAATAATTTAAAAGACATATAAACTTATATTAATTATATAATTCTCCACTGGAGCAAATATGGACTTAATTAAAAGCATCGAAAACGAATTCCTAAAGGAAGACCTACCTTCTTTTAGTTCTGGTGATACTGTAAAGGTAAATGTAAAAGTATCTGAAGGAAATAGAGAAAGAATTCAGACTTTTGAAGGTGTAATTATTGCAGTTAATGGTGTGGGTGTTAATAAAACTATTACAGTAAGAAAGCTTTCTTTTGGTGTGGGAGTTGAAAGAATTTTTCCAGTCCACGCGCCAATTGTTGATTCAATTGAAGTCATTAGAAAAGGTAAAGTAAGAAGATCTAAACTTTATTATCTGCGAGATCGTGTTGGTAAATCAGCCAAAATAAAAGAAAATCGTAATTAAACTTATTTCATTATTAAAAAATTTTTTAAATCAATTCTGATAATTTTAATAGCTATTGTTATGGCAACATTAGTTAGAACATTTTTTATACAAATTTATTATATTCCCTCATCCTCTATGGAGCCAACTTTGCAGGTGAATGACAGAGTTTTAGTAGTAAAGAATACATTTTTAGAAACAAATATATCTACGGGTGATGTTGTTGTATTTTATGGTCCTCAAACAGAGTTTGATGAAAATTATTATGACCAATTTCTGGAGTCTTTACAGATTTGGAAATTAAACAATGATCAGACTTATTTAAATTCTGCATTAATTAAAAGAGTTGTCGGTATCGGTGGTGATGAAGTATTTATAAATCAATCGGGTGAAGTATTTGTCAATAACAAAAAATTTACAGTTCTTAATATCGATGAAGGAAGATACTTTAAAGACCAAACCTATGTTGTTCCCAATAGTGAGATATTTGTTTTAGGCGACAATAGAATAAATAGTCAAGACTCTAGATACATTGGAACAATTCCTTTTAAAAATATTGTAGGAAAAGCACATTATGTAATTTTCCCATTTGAAAATTTTACAAATATAAATGATTGAAGATAAAGTTTGGTTGGAAGATCCTAGTAAATTTATTATTGGTTCGGATGAAGTAGGTAGAGGATCTTTTGCTGGTCCAATATGTGCTGCAGCAGTCAAAATTAATTACTCACATCTAGAATTTCTTATTAACGTAAAAGATTCTAAAAAACTTAGTGTTAAGAAAAGAGAAGAAATTTTTTCTATAGTCCAAGAAAAAAATATTGATTATTCTTTTAAGGAATCATCGAATACCTTTATTGATCAATTTGGGATTAAAAATGCTAATGAAAAAGTATTGTCAGAGTCTATTTCTGATCTTTATACCGGCAATGAAATAGTTTATGTAGATCATTTTAAAATTAATGATTTTAAATCAATCTCTGTGGTTCGTGGGGAAGATAATTGTAGAGCTATAGCATTGGCAAGTATTGTCGCAAAAGTAATAAGGGATAATATAATGATTAAATTTTCAGAAAAATATCCTGAATATTCATTTGAAAAGAATAAAGGATATGGAACAAAGGATCATAGAGAGGCAATTTCTAAACATGGATTATCCAAAATTCATAGAAAATCTTTTAACTTAAAGCCCATATAATGACTGCTGTCGTAAGAATAAAAGCAAAAATAATATTTATGTAGTCAGTTTTGTTTGCTTTATAAGGCTTGTTTGGATCAAATCCCATACCTACATTCTAAATTAAAATATATTAAACTTGAAATATGGCCCTTGAATCAAAAATTGAAAATGACATAAAATATATATTTTTTAATGATGAAAGTTCTTTAAATGCAATCAGTTCAGGAGACTGGAAGTCATTAAAAGCCGAAATTGAATCTTTTGAAAAAAGTGACCAAAAGTATTTAGTTATAAAGCATATAAATGGTAATTATTCTGCAGGAGCACAACTGGGTGAGAATATTAACTCCTTAATGGAAGATGTTTCAAATGCTGCAGAAACATTATGGAATTGTAAAAAACCAGTAATCTCACTTGTTAATGGAATAGCCGCTGGAGCTGGATCGAATATGATGCTTTTGAGCGATTTTATAATTGCCACTCCAGAGACAAGATTTATTGAAGTCTTCGTTAGGAGGGGACTTGTTGTAGATTTTGGTGGTTCGTGGGTTTTACCGAGAATTATCGGTATTCAAAAAGCAAAATCTTTAATGATGACTTCAAATGAAATAAATGGCACAGAACTTCATAACCTTGGAGTTTTACATAAGCTGTGTTCCCTAGAAGATATGGATCTAGAATTTGAATCGTTAATAGAAAGCTTAAACAAACAAAGTTTTATATCTATATGTATGATTAAACAACAAATACGAGAAGGTTTAGACAAAACATTTAGTGAATCATTAGATCTTGAAACAGTAAACCAAAATAAAAGATTTCTTCATACAGATGCTGCTGAGGGAATGGCAGCATTTCTAGAAAAAAGACCTCCAGCTTATAAAAATACATTGGATGAATAAAAAATATGTATAATTATGCATGTATATGCATTTTTATGCAATAATCAATACTTAAGAAAACGGAGGTTTACTAAGTGAAAACTAAGAAATCGCTCCTTTTAATTTTTGTTCTCGCATTGGTTGCAGCTGCGTGTGGAGGCGCTGACGCTACACCTTGTGATGAGGTAGAAATTACAACAGGAGAAAATGGATTACCTGATCTAGGTGGATGTGAATTTACATTTGCTGTAGAAAATGCGTATCTTCCATTTAATTACATTGATGCCGCTGATGGTGAAGCAAAAGGTTGGGACTACGATGTCTTTAATCATATGGGTGAGTTAATGAACTTTACACCAGTTTACATACCAGCAGCATGGGATGGAATGATACAAGCAGTTGCTGACGGTCAGTTCATGGTCGCAGGTGATGGAATTACTATTACAGCTGAAAGAGATGAAATTATTGACTTTTCAGATGGATATATTAATTTAGCCCAAAGAGTACTTGTAGCAGTTGGAAACACTGAAATTACAAGTATCGATGATCTAAAAAATGGAGACTACACAGTAGCAACTCAAAAAGGTACTACAAACTATGAGTTTGCAGTTTCAGAACTTGGAGAAGATAAAGTTCAAGCTTTTGATGATTTTAACTTTGCAATCCAAGCTGTAATTTCTGGTGATGCAGATGCATCAATCATTGATGAAACAGCTGGTTTAGGTTACATGGGAGCCAACAAAGACCAAGTAAAATTGGTTGGTGGTGACTTAACTTCTGAACAACTCGGATTCGCATTTCCTAATGGAAGCCCATTAGTAGATGTTGTTAATCAGGGATTGGCAGCCATGAAAGATAGTGGAAAACTTGCTGAAATTAATGCGAAGTTTTTCTCACCTGACTTTTCTGTAACTTATGATGACATCGCGGAATGTGATGAAAACATTCCAGAAGAATATCGACCAGAAGGTTGCGAAGTATAAGTAAACAAATACTTATATTTTAATTTGTAATAGGCACGGAATTCCGTGCCTATTGCTTTACTATGGTTAACAATGAAAATAAAAAATCTTTTTAAACCAGATAATTGGTGGATACTCATATTAAGTGGAGTGATAGCTTATATGCTATTCATGATTTATTCAGAACCTGAGTACAACAAAGCTTTTAATTTTATCCTTCCTGGACTCACAATTACATTTTTATCTACTTTTATTTCTTTTATAATTGCATTGTTTCTTGGTTTAATTTCTGGAATTGGAAGAATTTCTCAAAATAAATTTGCACGAACAATCTCTAGAACATACATTGAATTTATTCGTGGTGTACCTGTTCTGATACTTATATTCACAATTGCTTTTGTAGTAGTTGTTAGAGCAGCAGAATTTTTTAATATAAATAATGGTAATGTACCAATGTTGGTTAGAGCTATAATTGCACTCTCAGTTTTTTATGGTGCATATATAGCTGAAGTATTTAGAGCCGGAATTGAATCTGTACCTGTTGGTCAGAGAGAGGGTGGTGCATCATTAGGTTTATCTAATAGACAGGTAATGCGGCATATAGTTTTACCTCAAGCATTTCGAAACATGCTTCCTGCACTTGGAAATGATTTTATTTCAATGATGAAAGACTCATCATTACTTTCAGTTTTAGCAGTAGAAGATCTCACATATAGGGGGAGGTTATATTCAGGAAGTACATTTAGATTTGCTGAAACATATTTAGTTCTTACAGTTATGTATTTAATAATTACACTTATCCTATCTGGATTACAAAGAAGACTTGAGAAAAGACTTGAAGCTAGATAATAAGAACAATCAAAAAGAAATTTTAAATAAATATTTAAATTCACTTGAGAATATAAATAATTATTCCCAAAACACAATTAAATCATACAAAAATGACATTACTCAGTATTTAAATGAAGAAAGCCAGATTGGAGAATTTTCAAATTTTTTAAAAATCTGTTTTAAAAAAAATTATTCAAAATCCACTATCAACAGAAAAATAACGTCCATTAAGTCTTTTCTACTATGGAGTGCTGAAAATGATTATTTTGACAGAAATTTGATAAAACCAATAACAAATTTAAAAATAGATAAAAAACTTCCAAATGTGTTAACAACAAATTATATTAATGAACTTTTGGATTCTTTACCTGTTATTAAAAGCAAAGATATTAGAGATAAAGCTATATTAGAACTAATGTATTCTTCTGGCTTACGAGTAAGTGAAGTAAGTAACCTTAATATGAAAGATATCAGAAGCAATAAATCTGTAAAAGTTTTAGGTAAAGGAAGTAAAGAAAGAATTTTACCTTTAACTGAGCGTGCATTTAATAGTATTAATAACTATGTAAAAATTTCTAGAGATACATTTGCTAACGAAAAATCTGGACAATATATGTTTTTAGGTGTTAGGGGCGGCAAGTTAAGTGATAGGGAAATAAGAAGAATTGTAAAGTTAAGAGTTGGAACATTTCCTCATAGTTTAAGGCATACATTCGCAACACATTTACTAGATGGCGGAGCTGATTTGCGAATAGTGCAGGAGTTATTGGGGCACAATGACCCAAATACTACACAGATATATACACATGTATCAAAAAAGCAAATGAAGAAAAAATATAAACAATCTCACCCAAGGGGTTGATTAATACAGCATTAATATTAGAATTTTTAGAGAAAATAGACACCACATTTACAAGTTTCCTTGGTGAACGAAAGTTTGGAAACCGCTTATGCAAGAAATGTGGGATGAATTAACCAAAGGAGAAATTAGATGACTACATCAATGAAAGACTTGCTTGAAGCAGGTGTGCATTTTGGCCATCAAACACAAAGATGGAACCCTAAAATGGACAAATATATTTACGGTTCAAAAAGCGGTATTCATATTCTTGACTTAAGAATTACATATGATGCTATAGAACAAGCGCAAGAGTATATTCAAAAATTAGTAGCTAATAGTGGAAAAGTTCTTTTTGTTGGTACCAAACCTCAGGCTCAGCAAGTCATAGAAGATCAAGCAAATAGAGCAGGAATGCCATATGTAAATTTTCGATGGCTTGGTGGAATGCTGACAAATTTTAAAACAATTATTAAAAGAGTTGTATATCTTAAAGAATTGGAATCTTTAGAATCCTCAGGAGAGATTAATGCTTATACAAAATCTGAAAGACTCAAGATAAAAAGAGAAATTGAAAAATTAAATAAATCTATTGGTGGGATAGTTAATCTTAACAAGCTTCCTGATGCTTTATTTGTTGTAGATCTTGCAAATGAAACTACAGCTATAACAGAAGCTCAAAAGCTAGGAATTCCGGTAATTGGCTTAGCTGATTCTAATGTAAATCCTGAAGGAATAGATTTTTTAATTCCAGGAAATGATGATGCAATTAGATCAATTGAACTAATTTCATCAGCAATAGCTGATGCTTGCTTAAAAGGTTCAGGTAAAAGAGACCAAGTCGAAAACAAGGAGGATGAGTAATGACAATTTCAGCTTCTGATGTTAAAAAATTACGTGATATGACAGGCGCAGGAATGATGGATGCCAAAAAAGCTCTTTCTGAAAGTTCTGGCGATTTTGAAAAGGCAGTTAAATTTCTTAGAGAAAAGGGTTTAGCAGATTCAAAAAAAAGAGCTGATAAAGATGCTAATCAAGGCACAATTGGTGATTATATACACTATCAACAAGATAGAGCTGTATCAGGTGTTTTAGTTGAACTTGCCTGTGAAACTGATTTTGTTGCTAAATCAGAAGAGTTTAAAAATGTTGCAAAACAAATTGCAATGCATGTTGCTGCATTAAAACCAGAGTTTGTAAATATTGATGAAGTCCCCCAAACAAGAATAGATGATGAGAAAGACATAATTCAAAAACAATCTGAAAACGAGGGAAAACCTGCTGAAGTAATTGAAAAAATTGTTGAAGGTAAGATTTCATCCTTTTATAAAGATTATGTATTAAACGAACAAACTTTTTGTAATCCTGAGTTTTACGAAGGTCAAGTAGGTACAATGATTGAAGAACTTTCTGGTAGATTAGGCGAAAAAATCTATATTAAGAAATTTTCACGTTTAGAAGTGGGAGTCTAAATTATGAGCAGGATTCTTCTCAAACTTTCCGGAGAATCATTTGCAGATCCGGATTCTAAATTCGGTATTCATCCAGAAACAATTGAAAGAATAGCTTCTGAAATAACAGAAGCTAATAAAAAAGGTACTGAGGTTGGTGTTGTTGTAGGCGGTGGAAACTTTTTTAGAGGAGTACAAGAATCTGCAAAAAATATGGCACAAGCTAATGCTGATTATATGGGAATGCTTGCAACAGTAATTAATGCTATAGCTTTAAAAGATGCTTTAGACAAAAATGGAACTCAAACAAGAGTCCAATCTGCAATCACAATGACAGCGGTAGCTGAACCATATATAAGACTGAGAGCAATCAGACATTTAGAAAAGGGAAGAGTTGTTATTTTTGCTGCTGGAACAGGTAATCCATATTTTACAACTGATACAGCAGCTTCTTTGAGAGCTGCTGAAATCGAAGCTAATTTAATGCTTAAGTCTACAAGAGTAGATGGTGTGTTTGATAAAGATCCGGAAGTAGATAAAGGTGCAAAAAAATTTGATGAGGTATCCTACAAAGATGTTGTTTCAAGCAAACTCAAAGTGATGGATCTTACAGCTATTACGTTATGTGAAGAAAACAAGATGCCAATAAGGGTGTTTAATGGCACATCAGCAGGTAATATATACAAAGCTTTAACTGGTGAATCTCTAGGAACATTAATAAGATAGATTTATGTCCGATACATTAATTAAAGAAGTTGAAAACAAAATGCTCACTACTATTAATCATTTAGTAGATGAATTCTCAACAATTAGAACCGGAAGAGCTAATCCAGCATTAGTAGATAAGCTTTCAGTTGAATATTACGGAACAAAAACCCCTCTTCAGCAACTTGCAACAATATCAGTTCCTGATCCAAAGTTATTAGTTATACAACCTTTTGACAAAAACTCTTTAGATGAAATAGAAAAAGCAATATTGAATGCTGATATAGGTCTTAACCCGACTAATGATGGCGAAGTAGTACGTTTACCAATTCCCGCTCTTTCAGAAGAAAGAAGAAAAGAATTAGGTAAGGTTGCATCAAAAGCCTCAGAAGATGCAAAGGTATCAATCAGGACTCACAGAAGATTTGGAATTGATGAAATATCTAAATTAAAAGATGATCATTCTGCTGATGAAATAAAACGTTTAGAAACTAAAGTACAAGATATCACTGACGATTTTATAAAAAAAATCGAAGAGTTGCTTACGGTAAAGCAAAATGAACTTCTTGAAGTTTAATAAGTATTTACAGTCTGACAACGATGGAACATTTTGGCCTGGTTATATTGAAATCCCTGATGATGAAGGCTTACCAAGTGAATATGAATCTGGCAATAAAGAAAAACGAACTAGGTTTTCATCCAATCCAAGAGTGTTTACAGGTTTAGGGCTACTTTTAGTTGTATCCCTTCTTTTTCTAAATAAGACTTCAGCTCTCTTTTTATTAATCCTTGTTGCTTTAATATCTACGAAAGAATGGTTTGATATTTTTGATTATGGGGTAATTATTCCATATCCTTTACTACTTTATGCATCTATTGCACCACTACTAATTTCATACTTTTATGGTTTAGATAATATTCATGTACCACTTTTTATTTTTCCTATTGGAGTGATTGTTTACACAGGTACTTTTGTGACTTACGGAATATACGAAAAATTTGGTAGTTCGTTTTTATTTTTGATTTGGTTTGGTACGGGCTTGGCTTGTATAGGTTATGTACTTCAAAATGTTGGACCATTCTTTACGTTTTTTGCACTTATTTCTATATCCATTTCAGATATTGCAGCATATGAATTTGGTAGAAGATATGGTAAAAGAAAACTTCATGTAGAAATATCACCCAATAAAACAGTAGAAGGTTTTTTCGCAGGATTAATTACTGGATCATTAGTCATGTATATTGTTATCAGTAATAATTTCGAACTTGAAACTATTCCAACTCTTTTGATTTCATTTTTATTTATTTTATTTGGTGTTTTAGGTGATCTATTTGAATCCAGAATTAAGAGGTCATTAGACGTTAAAGATTCTAGTAATTTCTTGCCAGGTCATGGGGGTGTGTTAGACCGGGTAGACTCTCAAATATTAAGTTTTCCTGTTTTAGTTCTTTTTATACAGTTTTTAGATTTAATTTAATTAGTGTAATAATTAATATATGAATGCATTTTTAACAATTGCTTTATTAACACTTTTTGTGGTTTTACATGAATTAGGTCACTACATATCTGCAAAAAGATCAAAAATAGCGGTTTCTGAATTTTTTGTTGGTTTTGGACCAAAGTTGTTTTCGTTTAAAAGAAACAATACTGAATATGGACTAAAAGCACTTCTTCTTGGGGGTTATGTAAAAATTCCTGGTATGGATGAGAACGAGTCTGTTGAAGGCTATGAAACAAAAGAACTTTTCCATACCGCTTCTTGGACAAAGAAGCTTTACATTGCATCATCAGGAATTATCGTAAATTTTGTTATTGCTTGGTTGATACTTTTCTCAATATTTACATTTTATGGAGTAGAACAACCTACATTGCAAATTGAAACTATTGGAGTATCTTCAGTTGATCCATCTTTAGAAGCACCATCTTCTATAGCAGGTTTGAAAGAAGGGGATATAATCACAAGTTTCAATGGAAATCAAGTTTCTAGCTGGAGAGAGCTAGTTGGCTTTATAGAAAAAAATCCTAATACTCAAGTTGCTATTGGATATACAAGAAGTGGTCAGAGCTATATTGCCACTACAGTTTTAGAGTCAAGAACAGTTGCTAATAAAGAATCTGGTTATTTAGGTGTCTCACCTTTTATAGAAAATCAAAAAATGGGAATAATCGATTCAATATCTGCAACAACTTTAGTTGAAATTGATATGACAAAAGCTGCCGTAGAAGGAATATTTACTTTATTCAGTCCTGAAAATTTACAAACTCTGCTGGGAACTTACAGCGGAGAAGTAGTTCCAGACGAAGTAAGACCGCTTAGTCCAATTGGATTAGCTCAAGCAGGCAATCAGATTGCCGAAGGTGGGTATGTAAATTTATTTTCCCTCTTAGCTTTTGTAAATATTTTTCTTGCTGTATTCAACTCTATACCACTCGTACCCCTAGATGGGGGAAGAGTAGTACTTGCCCTCTATGAAGGGGTAACCGGTAAAAAAATACCGGATAAAAAACTTTATCCACTTGCTGCAGTCGTAATTTTTATTTTTATATTTTTAGGGATAACAGCTTTTTACTTAGATATCACGCAGCCAATTAGATTATGAATAAACGAAGACAAACATCGCAAATAAATGTTGGAAATGTTGGTGTAGGGTCTGATTATCCTGTATCTGTTCAGTCTATGACAACAACTAAGACTAGAGATACTGACAAAACACTGGGGCAAATTTATGAATTAGCTAATAATGGTGCAGATATTGTAAGAGTTACGTGCAACGAAAAAGAAGCAGCAGAGTCACTTGTAAAAATATGTGCAAGAAGCCCTGTACCAATTGTTGCTGATATTCATTTTCAATATAAATTAGCTCTTGCAGCTGTTGAGGCAGGTGTTCATGGTTTGAGACTAAATCCTGGAAACATCAGAAACGAAAAACAAATAAAAGAAGTAGCTAGAGAATGTTTGAAGGCAAATATTCCAATTCGAATAGGAGTTAATGCTGGTTCTTTGGATAAAGATATTTTAGAAAAATATGGTGATGCTGTTCCTGAAGCACTTGTTGAATCCGCTTTACTAGAGGCAAGATATCTTGAAGATGTGGAATTTCATAATATTAAAATATCTGTTAAACACTCTACAGTTCCATTAATGATTGATTCCTACAGACTACTTGCAGAATCAGTAGAATATCCTCTACATTTAGGCGTTACTGAAGCTGGACCTTTACCTGGAGGATTAATTAAATCTATTGCAGGAATTTCTACACTTCTATCTGAAGGCATAGGGGATACTATAAGGCTGTCACTTACAACAGATCCAGTAGAAGAAGCTAAATATGGTCGTCAATTATTGGAATACCTAAATTTAAGAGAAAGAAAGTCACTTGACTTGATAGCTTGTCCAAGTTGCGGTAGAGCAGAAGTCGATGTTATAAAAATTGCAGGAGAAGCTCAAGAAGTTCTTGAAAAAGAGGGTTTTCCAATTCAAGTGGCTGTTATGGGGTGTGTTGTAAATGGTCCAGGTGAAGCAAGGTCAGCAGATCTTGGTATTGCTGCAGGTAAAAAAAGAGGTCATTTGTTTATAAAAGGACAGGTTGTAAAGGTTGTTGATGAGAAAGACATGGTTGACGCATTAGTTAAAGAAGGAAGATTAATTGCAGAGGAAGGTGTTGAGGCAAGACTCGCAGCTGCTGATACAAACGCTGCTCAAATTGCTGAAGAAGATGTTCAAGCATTACTAAATGTCCAAGGAGATGTTAATAATTTTGAACAAAAAACAAAGTCTGTAATAGAGATTACAACAAATAAAGATATTGAAAATTAAAACCTTTAATATATAAACATGGTTGAAAAGCTTACTCCAATGTCTGAAGACTTTAATGAATGGTATACAGACATCATTCAACAAGCTCAATTGGCTGATTATTCACCTGTAAAAGGAACCATGGTAATTAGACCATATGGGTACTCTATTTGGGAGAGTGTTCAATCCTATTTGGATAAAAAGTTTAAAGAAACAGGACACCAAAATGCTTATTTTCCACTATTTATTCCGAATTCATTTATCCAAAAAGAAGCTGAGCATGTAGAAGGTTTTTCTCCTGAACTTGCAATGGTAACCCATGCAGGAGGAAAAGAACTTGAGGAACCATTAGTAGTTAGGCCTACTTCGGAAACAATTATTAATCACATGTTTGCAAAGTGGATTAAAAGTCATAGAGATTTACCAATGCTAATTAATCAGTGGGCAAATGTTGTTCGTTGGGAAATGCGAACTAGATTATTTTTAAGGACATCAGAATTTTTATGGCAAGAAGGTCATACAGCACATGCAACAGAATCTGAAGCTACCGAAGAAGCTATTAGGATGCTAGACATTTATTCTGATTTTGCAGAAAATGCAGCAGCAGTATCAGTTGTGAAAGGTATAAAGTCTGCAAATGAAAGATTTGCTGGCGCCACTAGAACATATTCTATTGAGGCAATGATGAAAGACATGAAAGCCCTACAAGCGGGAACTTCACACGAATTAGGCCAAAATTTTTCAAAAGCTTTTGAAATTCAATTTTCAGATGAGGAAAATAATTTACAACATCCTTATCAAACTAGCTGGGGAGTGAGCACTAGATTGATTGGCATGATAATAATGGCTCATGGTGATGACAAAGGTTTAAACTTGCCCCCTAAATTAGCACCACACCAGGTTGTAATTATTCCTATTACACCTAATGAGGATTCCAAAGGGTCAGTATTAGAAGCAACGAAGAAAATCAGTGATGAAATAAGCGGAAATTTTAGGGTCTATGTAGATGATAGGGATAATATATCACCGGGATTTAAATTTAACGAATGGGAATTAAAGGGAGTGCCATTAAGAATTGAAATTGGACCAAGAGATGTTGAAAAGAAATCAGTTGTTTTCTCAAGAAGAGACGGTGTTGATGGCAAATTTAATATTAATTTTGATGATGTAAACGCTAAAGTTTCTGAAACTTTAGATAATATACATAATAATTTACTTGAATCATCAAGAAATTTTCGTAACGATAATACAGTTCATGTTGATTCATATGAAGAACTAATTAGTTCATTAAATGGAGATCCAGGTTTTGTTACATGTTTTTGGGATGAAAATAGTGACGATGAAGATAAAGTTAAAGCAGAAACCAAAGCTACGCTTAGATGTTATATTTTAGATGAAGAAATTACGGACAAAGCTGTAAATAATAAAAACACACAAGGAAAATTAGCTATTTTCTCAAAAGCTTATTAAAAATCCCTTTTAATAACTCTCAACATTTGATATAATTAAAATTGACAATTTAGCTACTTAAAGTGGGTGTCAAACCCGCTT